>DASPMT010000390.1:0-2174 GCA_035626935.1 Phycisphaerales bacterium
AGCATCACCGGCACGGCCAACGACGCCGCCTCCGTCGAGGCCTGGTGCCGCACGCTCCGCGGCAAGGTCTTCACCGACGTCACGCCCAACATGCCCGCCGAGGACGTCTCCCCCATCCGCTTCACCGTCACCGCCAAAGTCGCCGACGCCATGGTCGCCGCCGTCAGCGAGCTCAAGCCCGTGACGGTGAGCGACTCCCCGCGTCCCGCCCGCAACGACGGGGCCGGCGGCTCACGGTCCGATCGCGCCACACGACCGCCGACCAGCGGCGGCAGCCGCACAAGCGGGCGCACCAACGAAAGCACGCGAACCGGCGGCGACCGCTCAAACAACCCTCCGCGCACGCCCGTCCCGGCGGCGCCGGCGGCCGCGGCCGCGGAGCCGCCGCCGCCGCCGCCGCTCTCAGACTCGCAGATCGACCGGCTGAGCAGCGGCGCCGCGATGCTCGAGTGGGCCAAGCGGAAGGGGCAGATCTCGCGCACCGACCTTGACGCGGCGACGCGCACGCGGCTCGAGCACGAGTTGGTCCGCATCGAAGCACGGCGCAAGGCGCTGGGGGGTGGCCAGTGAGCATGTTCCCGGGGCTCACCGCCCGCTACAAGGCCCTCCCCCGTGCCGGACGCTGGGGGGTCTGGCTCGTCGTCGTGCTGATCGCCTACTTCGGCGCTGTCGAACCGGCGGTCGAGTGGTCCGCCCGCAAAGCGACCGAGGCCGAGCGCCTCGAGAAGGCGCTCGTCGACCGCACGCGCCTGGGCTCCGACGCCGGCAACGCCGCCGACGCGCTGCAGCGCAGCATCGTCGCCTACGGCGATCCGAAGACCCCGCGCGCCGGCGTGGCCGACCCGGGCGGTTTTCTGAGCCAGAAAGTCAGCGACCTGGCGGCCAAGCACCAGATCACCGTCAAGCGCCGGACCCGGCGCGGCGCCACCGCCGTGACCGGCTTCGACTGGAACGGCAACAAGGTCGAGCGCGTGTCGCTGGAACTGGTGGTCGAGTGCGACACCGAGAAGTTCGTCGCCCTGCTTAAGGACCTGGAAGCGTCTCCTGACATCACGCAGATCAACTCCGTGCGCATGAACAAGCTCCCGGAGCCCGGCATGTCCCTCTCCGACAGCCTCGTCATGCAGATCACCCTCGTGCCGGAGATGTGGGTCGTCAACAAGGGGGGCGCAGCCCTCGCCGAGCCGGCGCCCGCCTCGCCCCCCGCCGGTGAACTGGAAGGGGTGACGCAATGAGCGCCGCGCCGACCAACCCGGGCCCCGCCGCGACGCCAAAGCCGGGCTTGCCCCCCGCGGCCTTCACGGCCATCGCCCTGATCGCGATCGTCGGCACGCTCGTCATGCTGGCCGCGATCTACATCCCCATCGTCACGCTGGCGGCCTCGCCTCCTCCTCCAGCCGTTGAGCCCCTCAGCGGCGCCAAGGTCGACGCCCGCAAGCGCGAGTTCGGCGACCGCATCGCCTCGGCGGCTGACAAGGTCGTCAAGCGCAGCCCCTTCCACCCGCCGGTGGTTCCGCCTGACCCGATCCCCGAAGTCCCTCCGACGTACGGGGGCCCATCCATCGTCGGCGTCGCCGGTGGAGCGGTCTACTTCAACGACTCAATGGGCTCCACAAAGCGCATCGGCCTCGGGGAGATCGTCGACGGTGTCGAAGTGATCAAGATCGATGCACCCTGGAGCGTCACCCTCGGCTGGAAGGGCGGCAAGTACGACGTGCCGATGCTCGACCGCAAGCCGGTCAGCTTCGACCAGAGCCCGATGATCAAGGACACGCTCTTCAAGACCACCCCCGCCGGCGCTAGCTCGCCGCGCAATAACTGACTCTGCCCGTGCTCGGGCCGCGCGGCCCGCTCGCGACGCGTCGCCGATCCTCCCCCGCCCCCGCCTTGTCACCCGCTCTCATCCGTGCTTGAAGGAGCCGCCGTGCGGACAACCGTAAACAAGACCGTTCTCATCGCCTTGGCCGCGGGCCTGGCTCTGCCGCTCACGGTTCAGCAGTTGCTGACGGTCACCGCAGCCGCGCCGCGTCCGGCCGCTGGTGGGCAGCCGCCTGAGCAGCCGTTGCCGCCGCCGGCTCCGCCGGTCGACCCCGTGCCGGCGCCCCAGCCCTCGCCTCCTGAACCGACGCCGGCCCAGCCCGACCCGGCGCCGACACAGCCCGCACCCACGCCCA
>DASPMT010000391.1:0-4861 GCA_035626935.1 Phycisphaerales bacterium
ATGGACGGGAGGGCATGAGGCGGTTGACGCGTTCGCGGGTCTGGTCGGTCGAGCCATCGTCAACGATGACAAACTCGTAGCGGCCGCCATCGACTCCGCCTCCCACCGCCGCTTCAAGTGAGTCGCCGGCTTCGGCGACGAGCCGGGTGATGTTGTCCTCCTCGTTGTGGGCCGGGGCCAACAGGGAGAGCTCGATGTCGGGCGCCGGAGGGGGCATCGGGGTGAGGGTATGGTGAAAGTGGGTTCTGGGTGAGTGGGCGGGGAGGAGAACACCCCACGCAGAACTTGCGCTCCGCCGTGCGCAAGGTTCTTCAAGCGCGTGCGCGGGATCGGCCGACACATCCGGCTGGTTTATCCCGCACCGATGGCGCGTGGAACGCGCCGGTGGTCGATCCGGAGGGTCCGATGGGTGCACTGCGAAACGCCTGGGCGACGATCACTCGTCAACTCGGCAACCTGAACGGCAAGGACAAGGCGCTCATCGGATCGCTCGTGGCCGTCGGCGTGCTGGCGCTGGTGCTGGTGGCGCTGTGGTCGAGCAAGCCGAACATGGTGCAGCTGCTGCCGGACATGGGCCCCGGCGACCAGGCGGCCGCCCAGACGACGCTCAGCGAAGCGGACATCGAGCACGAAACCCGCGGCGGTAAGGTCTATGTCATGCCCGACAAACGCATGCAGGCGCTGGCCTACCTGCAGCAGGCGGGCAAGATGCCGCAGGACACCCAGTCGCTCTTCGCCGCCTTGGCCAAGAGCTCCAACTGGATGCAGAGCAGCCGCGACAGCGAGCGCCTCGCCAACGCGGCGCTGTGCGACGTGCTGTCCGGAGTGATCGGCAGCTTCAAGGGTGTCGAGCGAGCGACGGTGATGATCGACGCGCCCGAGACGATCGGGTACGGCACGGCGGCGCGGAAGCCGACGGCGAGCGTGGGCGTGCTGATGAAGTCCGGCCAGGTCCTCGACCGGTCCATGGTGGACGCGATCGCCGCGATGGTGAGCGGCGCCAAGGCCGGCCTGGCGATGGAGGACGTACGGGTCATCGACCAGCGCGGCGGGCAACAGTACACCCCGCGCGGGACGAACTCGGTCGGCGGGAGCGGGCTGGCGGTAGGCGACAACTACCTGGATCTGGCGATGAAGCACGAGGACCAGATCCAACGGAAGGTGTCGGCGGTCGTCGGCAGGATCGACCCGTTGTCGATCGTGACCGTCAGCGTGCAGGTCGACAACACGGTCAAGCGGACGACGACGGAAACATATCTGAAGGACGGGGCGGGGTCGGTGAGCATCCCCGAGTCGACGACGAACGACGAGACGACGGACCGCTCGAGCGACGGCGCAGGCGGCGGGTCCGGCTCGCCCGCAGCACCGGGGGTGACGAGCAACGTGCCGGCCGACATCAACAACGGCAGCGGGGGCGCCGGCTCGGCCTCGAAGAAGGAGAGCTCGACGGTCAAGTCAAAGGTCGGCCTGGGGAATAAGAAAGAGGACCAGATCGCGCCCGGCGGCATGGCGACGCGGATCAGCGTCATGGTGTCGCTCAGCCGCGAGTACATGATCAACCTCATCAAGACCAAGAAGGGCCCGGCCGCCGCGCCCGCGGCCAACGGGGCGGCCGATGCCCCCGCGGCGAACGACGATCCGACCCAGGCACAGATCGACGAAGCCTTTCTGGCGGAGAAGAGGCGGTTGGAGGCGGACCTGAAGCCGGTAGTACAGACGGCGGCGGTCGAGCCCAACGACAGCAACATCCCGCGTGTGACGGTGAGCCTCCTCCCGGTGATGCAGACCGGCCTGGCGGGGATCGGCTTCGGCGGCGGCGGCTCCGGCATGGCAAGCAGCGGCGGCGCGAGCGCCGGCGGCCTGATGGGTCAGCTCGCCAGCGGACAGACGATCCGCACCGCGTTCCTGGGCCTGCTCGCCTTCATAGCCCTGGGCATGATGCTGATGCTCGTTCGCAAGAGCAGCAAGCCGCAGAACCTCCCCTCCCCCGAGGAACTCGCGGGTCTGCCGCCGGTGATGGAGATTGGCGAGGACGTAGTGGGCGAGGCCGACGAAGGGGCCACCGCCATGGTCGGCATCGAGCTGGGCGAGACCCAGATCAAGACGAAGAAGATGGTGGAGTCGATCGAAGAGCTGGTGAAGAAGACGCCGCTGGACGCGGCGGCGCTGATGAACCGCTGGTTGAACGTGGAGCGTTGAATGCCTCGCAAGCCCGGCGACAAACTGCCCGACGACCCGACGCACTTGGAGGGCATCACCAAGTCGGCGATCCTCCTGCTGACGCTGGACCCCGCGACGTCGGGGACGATCCTGAAGGTGATGCCGCCCGAGCAGGTGGAAGAGGTGACGCGCGAGCTGGCGGGCCTCGGGCGCGTCAGCGACAACCTGCGAGAAGCCGTCGTAGCCGAGTTCTACGGGATGTCGATGGCGAGCCAGTACGCCAACGAGGGCGGGCTGGAATACGCCAAGGTGCTGCTGGGCAAGAGCCTCGACGCCAAGACCGCTGACAAGGTGCTGGCCCAGATCCAGACGCAGGTTCAGAAGACCCCCTTCGCGTTCCTGCAAAAGGCCGAGAGCGAGAACCTGCTGACGTTCATCCAGGACGAGCACCCGCAGACGATCGCGCTGATCCTCTGCCACCTCGCCCACCACAAGGCGGCCGAGATCCTGGCCGGCCTGCCCCTGCAGAAGCAGATCGAGGTCATCAAGCGCATCGCCAACATGGAGCAGACCAACCCTGAGGTCATCAAGGAAGTCGAGCGGGGCCTGGAGTCGCGACTGTCGAGCATGCTGATGCAGAGCATGGAGAAGGCCGGCGGGGTGCCGACGGTGGCCGAGATCCTCAACCTGGCCGACCGTTCGACGGAGAAGAGCGTGATGGAGGGCCTGGAGGCCGACGACCCCGAGCTGGTCGAGCAGATCCGCCGCCTCATGTTCGTCTTCGAGGACATCAAGCTCGTCGACGACAAGGGGATCCAGATGATCCTCAAGGAGGTGGACAACGACGAGCTGGCCTTGGGCCTCAAGACCGCCAGCGACGACCTCAAGAACAAGATCTTCAAGAACATGTCCGAGCGAGCCGCCACGCTCATCAAGGAAGACATGCAGTTCATGGGGCCCGTCCGCGTCAGCGACGTCGAGGCGAGCCAGCAGAAGATCGTCGACATCGTCCGCCGGTTGGAGGACAGCGGCGAGATCATCATCGCCGGCCGCGGCGGCGGCGGGGAGGAACTGGTCGTGTAATGGCTGGCGGGGCGGGGGGAGCAGGCTTCAGGCGCCAGGACGGCGCTTTGCCCAATCGGATGTGTTGGTGCGGGCCGCAGGACGCGGCCGGTCGGAGCTGACTGAACGATGGCTCTTGTGCGGAACATAGACGCCGCGGTAATGACCCGGGACGCGATCGTCCTGGACCTTGGCGACCTGCGCCGCCAGGGCCAGCGTCTGCTGGACGCGGCGCGCGCGGAAGCCGTGCGGATCGAGCAGGAAGCCCAGGCCGACCGCGCCACGATCATCGCGGGCGCCGACAAGATCGGGCACGACCAGGGTTACGCGCGCGGCCTGGAGGAAGGCCGCGCAGCGGGGATCGAGCACGGGACCCAGCAGGCACTGGCCGCGGTTGCTCCCGAGGTGCAGCGGCTCAACGCCGGGTGGGCGGCCGCGCTCGACGGCTTCCTGCAGGTGCGCGAGCGTTTCCTGGCGGAGGGGCAGCAGGACGTGGTGCGCCTGGCGGCGATGATCGCCTCGAAGGTGTGCAAGCGGCAGATCGAGCTCGACGCGTCGATCGTGGCGGTTCAGATGGCCGAGGTGCTTTCGCTCGTGCTGCGCCCTACGCGCCTGCAGGTCGCTTGCCACCCCGACGACCGGGCGCTGCTGACCCGCGCCCTGCCGCTGCTGGTCCAGCGGACGCAGCACAACGTGGACGTGGAGCTGGTCGACGACCCGTCCCTGGCGCGCGGCTCGTGCGTGGCGCGCCTGGCGAGCGGCGGCGGTCAGATCGACGCCTCGATCGACACGCAGCTTCAACGGATCGTCGACGCCCTGCTGCCCCCGGCGGCCGCCGGAGAAACCGAATGAGCATCCTCAGCGCAGCGATGAGCACGGTCGGACGGGCGGGCGGCGGCGCCGGCCTGCAGCCGATCGCCGTAATCGGTCGCGTCGAGGCCGTGCGCGGGCTGAGCCTGCTGGTGCGCGACCTGCCGGCGCCGGTGGGGTCGCTCGTGCACCTGCCCGATCTTGGGCCGCGCCACTCGTCGATGGCCGCTGGAGAGGTCGTGGGGTTCGTCGGTCAGCAGACGATCGTGATGATGCTCGGGCAGGCGACGGGCATCCGCTCGGGAGACCGGGTGGTCGCGCTGCACGCGACCAAGTCCGTCGCGGTCGGGCGGTGCATGCTCGGCCGCGTCCTCAACGGGCTGGGAGAACCGATCGACGGAGGGCCGGCGCTCCACGACCTGCTGCCGCGTCCGCTCGACCCCCCTCCGTTGCGGGCCATGGGCCGCTCGCGCATCACGACGCCGATGGCGACGGGCGTGCGGGCGATCGACCTGATGGCGACGCTCGGGCGCGGCCAGCGGATCGGCCTGTTCGCAGGGCCTGGCGTCGGCAAGAGCACGCTGCTCGGGTCGATCACCCGCGGGTGCGCCGCGGACGTCAACGTCGTCGCCCTGATCGGTGAGCGCGGGCGCGAGGTGAAGGACTTCATCGAGCACTCCCTCGGCAAGGGAGGTTTGGCGCGGAGCGTGGTGATCGTGGCCACCGGCGACGAGTCGCCGCTCATGCGCATCCGCGCCGCGATGAGCGCGTGCACCGTGGCGGAGTTCTTCCGCGACGCGGGCCAGAGCGTGATGCTGATGATGGACTC
>DASPMT010000392.1:0-5032 GCA_035626935.1 Phycisphaerales bacterium
GTCGGCGATGAACCACCACCCGATCCATCTGCACGGCTATTACTTCGTCGTGACCGAGACCGACGGGGGAGTGATTCCCGAGGCTGGGCGGTGGCCCGAGACCTCCGTGCTGGTGCCGGTCGGCTCCACCCGCACCGTCGAGTTCACCGCCGACAACCCCGGCGACTGGGCGATGCACTGTCACATGACGCACCACGTCATGAACCAGATGGGGCACGGGATGCCCAATATGGTCGGTGTCGACCCGGAGGGCGTCGACGAACAGGTCCGCCCGCTCCTTCCAGGCTACATGACGATGGGCCAGGCGGGTATGAGTGACATGGCGGGCATGGGGATGAAGGTGCCGCCAAACAGCATCCCGATGGTCGGCGGCAAGGGCCCGCACGAGACGATCACGATGGGAGGCATGTTCACAGTCCTGAAGGTGCGCGAAGGTCTCTCCGCCGATGCGGCGCGGTCGCATCTCGATCCGGGCTGGTACCAGGACCCGCCGGGAACACAGGCGATGAAGGCGGAAACAGCGGCGTTGGAGCGCGACGGGATCACTGTCGACGGCGCCGGCGCCCACCGCCGAGCCGGCGTCAAACCTCTGCCTCCTGCGTCACCCGTTCCTCCGGCCGGTGCACCGGAACCCTCTCGCCACCAAGGCCATTGACAAGGAGTGCCCAGTTATGCCTGCTGCCCACGCCCGGCATCCTCGCGGTCCTCACTCTTCCACAACCTCCACACCCTCCCACTCCCGACACCGCGGAGACCGTGATGCCTACATCGCCCTTGCGCTCTCCACGCTGGTCTCGTTTGTGATCATGTACTTTCTCATGTTCGGCATGGTCGACCGGCGGGAGCATGTCTACCTCAATCTCAGCAACGTCTACATGGCCGGACTCATGGCGGCGTCGATGGTCCCGGTCATGCTCATCACCATGTCCTCGATGTTCACGGACAGAAAGCTCAACATCCTCTGCTGGGCCGCAGGTGCAACGCTGCTGGCGCTGTGCTGGGTTCTGCTGCGCGCCGAGGCGGGGGTAGGCGACCGCCAGTTCCTGCGGGCGATGATCCCGCACCACAGCGCGGCGATCCAGATGGTCCGCGAGTCGGACATCACGGACCCCCGCGTAAGGAAGCTCGGCGACCAGATCCTCTCCTCCCAGGAACGGGAGATCGCGGAAATGAAGGCCCTGCTGGAAGAGAACAAGTAGTCCCGCCCCGGCGACGTTCGGTCGCTGCTCGCACGCCACCTCCCATGGAGAAAGTCACCGTGCACCCCACGCTGCGCAACCTCACCCTCACGCTCCACATCATGCTCTCGGTCGGTTGGCTCGGCGCTGCCGCGGCTTACCTCGTCGTCGCGGTCGCCGCGCTCACGTCCGGCCAACCGCAGCGGATGCGGGACGCCTATCCCGTGCTGTCGCTGATCGGCTGGTGGGCCATCGTCCCGTTGTGCGGTGCTGCGCTGTCGAGCGGCGTCGCGCAGTCAGTGGGAACACACTGGGGGCTCTTCCGCCACTGGTGGGTCGTCGCCAAGCTGGGCCTTACGCTGCTGGCGACGGGGGTTCTCCTCGCGCACATGCCCGCGGTCTCCGCCGCGGCGGCGGGCGCGGCCAGGGCCTCCGTGCACGCCCCGACGACACACGGGCACGGATCCGGTGGTCACGCGGTGCCGGTGCAGATCGTGATCCACGCCGCCGGCGGGCTCATCGTCCTGGCCACGATCGCCGCGGTTTCGGTGTTCAAGCCGTGGGGCCTTACCCCCCGCGGCCGCCGTCTCCGTGCGGCGAGCGTCTCCGGCTTGCAGAAAAAGGACTGACATGGAAACCACGCTCTCCATTGATGGCATGAGCTGCGGCAACTGCGTACGCCGGTTGACAGATGCCTTCTCAAAGGTCCCCGGCGTCACCTCGGCGCACGTCACCCTCTCACCGCCCGAGGCGCACCTAAGCGGCTCGGCGACGTTGGCCGATCTGCAGGCGGCGGCCTCGGCGGCGGGCCCTTACACGGTTCGTCGCGCGGCAGATGGAGCACCGGCCACCAACCATCCACAGGCAGCGCACGCCGCGGCGTCTCCCGCGGCCGAGGTGAAGAAGGCAAGCCTCTACCCGCTCGTCCTGATCGTCGGCTACATCGGCGGCACGGTGCTGACGGTCGGGTTTGCCCGCTCGGGGTGGCGCGTGCCGGACTGGCACGGCGTCATGCTCGATTTCATGGCGGGCTTCTTCCTGGTCTTCTCCTTCTTCAAGCTGCTGGACCTGCGCGGGTTCGCCGACGCCTACCAGGGCTACGACGTACTCGCCCGCCGCGTCCGGATCTGGGCTTTCGCGTACCCGTTCATCGAGCTCGCGCTGGGCGTCGCCTACCTGACGCGATGGAATCTGCCGGTCAGCAATTCCGCTACGCTCTTGCTCATGGTGCTCGGGAGCGTTGGCGTTCTCCGCGCACTGCTGAAGAAGAACGCGATCCGCTGCGCCTGCCTGGGAACGGCGCTCAACCTGCCGATGACGACGGTGACGCTGGTGGAGGATCTGGGCATGGCGGCGATGGCAGCCGCGGGCCTGATCTGGTCGCGCTGACCGGGCGCCGCAATGATCGCTTTGCCGGGAGCCTTCCGATGCTGATCGCCGCCGCCGTTTCCGTCGCCCTGTTCTTTGCGCCGGCGCAGCCCGCGGCGGAGAAGCCGCTCGTCACTGCCGAGCGCTCGCCCGGGCAGGGCATCCAGCCGCAGACGCTGGTCGGGGGGGACGGCGCGCTGCACCTGCTCACGTACCACGGCGATGCCAGGGGCGGCGACCTCTTCTATCAGCGACGCGAAAGCGGCGGCGCTTGGTCAAAGGCGCAGCGCGTCAATTCAACCCCGGGCTCGGCGGTGGCCGTTGGAAACAGCCGGGGCGGGCAGATCGCCCTCGGCCACGACGGCGCTGTTCACGTCGCCTGGAACGGCGCGACGACCGGCAAGCCGAAGGGCGAAGGGTCGCCGATGCTCTACTCCCGCCTGACTGGAGGGGCCGACGCCTTTCAGAAGCAGCGCAACCTCATGACGCGCAGCCGCGAGCTTGACGGCGGCGGTTCGGTCGCCGCGGACAGCAACGGGCGGGTGTATGTGGTGTGGCACGGGCTTCCCTCCGATCCGAAGGCAAAGGGCGAGTCGGACCGGCGCGTCTTCGTCGCCGCGTCGACAGACGACGGTGCGACGTTCGCGCCCGAGGAACCGGTCTCTGAAGGCGTGAACGGAGCCTGCGGCTGCTGCGGTCTTCGCGCCGCCGCTCTGCCTGATGGTGCGTTGCTCATCCTCTACCGTGCCGCGGGCGAACGCGTCAACCGCGATATGCGGCTCCTCCGCTCGTGCGACGGAGCCAAGACCTTTGCCGATGTGCGGCTCGATCCGTGGAAACTCGACACCTGCCCCATGACGACAGCCTCCGCTGCGCCGCTGCGCCCCGGCGCTGTTGCCGCCTGGGAGACGCAGCAGCGCATCCGCTGGGCGACGCTGCGCGCCGACGGAAAGCCGGTCGAGGCGCACGATGTGGCGACCGGAGGAAAGGGGCAGCGTTACCCGGCCGTCGCCGTCGACGCCGCCGGCCGCGTGATGGTGGCTTGGACAGAAGGGATGCGTTGGAACACCGGCGGCAAGGCTTGCTGGCAGGTCTTTGACAGTGCCGGAAAGCCGATTGCGGACGCTGCCGGAGAGGTAGAGGGCGTTGCACCGTGGGGTCTTGTGGCGGCCGCCCCGCGCCCGGGCGGCGGATTCTTCGTGTTCTATTGAGCGGTTGCCCGCTGGTTGCCCACGCGGCCGCGCGGTGAAGCGGACGGATGAGCACCGCGCACCTCTGCTTGCCAGGGATTGCCGCCCTTGAGGTGCTTGCCGTGCGCGCTCAGAGCTTCTATGTGTTGCGGGTGACCCTGTGCCGCCACGAAGGGCGGTTCACAGGGGCAATGGGCGATACTGGACTCGAACCAGTGACCTCTTCCATGTCAAGGAAGCGCGCTAGCCAACTGCGCTAATCGCCCGGATGTCGCCCGTCGGCAGGGCCGTTGGGCAGGGGGCGAGTATACGCCGCTGCGCGGGATGGGCCAAATGGCCAAGAGGCAAATCGCCGAACGGCGGCTTGCCCGGCGCTCATCGGCCGTTGGCGTCGGCCGACTGAGGCGGGACGGCCGGGGTTGACCGGTTCCACCCGCACTCGGGGCATCCGGCCTTTTCGCCGCCGATGGGCCTCAGATCGTAACGGCACCTCGGGCAGCACCCGGCGACCCTGCGCATGCGGAGCAGCGCGCCCGGGACACCCGCGAGCAGGTAGAAGGCCGCGCCGAAGATGGCGGTGTTTGCGATCAGGCCCGGCCACAGCGGCGTGGTGGGGAGTACGCGCAGCTCTTGGATGGCTGACGCCGCCTTCGACGGGTCGCGCCCGTCGAGCCAGTGACCGCCGTCGACGGTGTAGACGCCGGCACCCGGCCCCGCGCCGCCGCCCATGGGGGCGGAGATGCGGCAGGTGAAAGCGCGGAGTGGCCAACCGCGCTCCTCGATCGCCGTTGCCCAGGTGCGGTTCTGGCGGTTGGTCTCGCTCAGCGCCGGCGGGTCGGGGAGCGGGCCGGTGATCGCCGAGCCGACGGCCTGCCAGCATCCGGTCGCGAACGACCAGCTGCTGACCGCGGCGCTCGATGCCAGCGGGTTGCCGCGCGCAGCATTGTAGACGCGACCCTTCTCGAACCAGAGCAGGCGCGTCGCCCACGGCGTCGTCAGGCGGATGTGCCACGGCTTGAGGTGGTCGCCCCAGACGGCGACCTCAACGCGCTGGAGCCTGTCGGTCGTGCGGTCGAGCCAGTCGGTGCTGCCGGTGCCCGCGGCGGAGGCGCCGGGCCTCACGAACGGCGTGGCACGCGCTGTCGCGTAGCTGACGCCGAACGTTGCGGCGGCGCCGAGGAAGAGGCACACCAGGAGGCGCAGCGGCTGGAGTCGGCGCCGTGGCCGGCGCCGTAACAGAGGCGCGGAAGGAAGAGACGGCTCTGCTGCCGGTGTGGGCTCGGTGGTGACCGTGGT
>DASPMT010000393.1:0-18126 GCA_035626935.1 Phycisphaerales bacterium
ACGGCAGCTACACGACGACGGCGCCGGCCCTCCGAAAGCTATCCGTCTCGTTCTTCATGAAGTTCGGGGGCCCCCTCGCGGAGACTTTCCGGTGGCGGCGGGGGAAGGTGAAGGAGCGCGCGGCGGCCGCTGAGCAGGCGCGGGCCCGGGCAGGGGAGGGCGTCGACCTCCGCATCCGCGAGGAGCTCGCGAAGCTTTCCCGGGGCGCGCGGCAGGCGGCGAGTTCGCCCGGGGCGCCCCCGCCGGCCCACGTGGCTTGGCGGCACATCCCGCAGGAGCTCGCCGACCAGGTCGCCGCAGAGCTCGGCCCGGGGGCGCTCCTCGCCGACGTGATGGCGGAGGCGGCGCGCCGGGCGGAGACGCGCGGACCGCCCACCGGCAGCTCGGGCGAGCCCTCCGACTCGAACTAACCGAGGCGCCGGCCGCGATCGGCACGGGTGTGCCCGCGAGGGCGCCTGCCGAGGCCCTGGAGGCGCGATTCACCCCGTCCGAGGCGCGCGAGCCTTCCGGAAGGGACGGCGGGCCGGCAGATCGCGAGCCACGGCGAGAAATAAGTGCAGGTCTGCCTGCCGCGCCCGGCCGATAGGTGCAGGGCTGCCCCCCGATAGGTGCAGGGCCCTCCGGCCCATCGATCGGGATCGATCCCCGGAAGGAGGAGCTCGCCCGGCCAGGGCGCCGGGCTCGGTTGGCGGATGGTTGACCGGCGCGCCCGGACGGCCGCCAGCCCGGCCCCAGCCGGCAGCGCCGGAGTAGCGGCGAGGCCGGAGGGCCACTAGGGCGGGGGTGGTCGACGACCTGCCTTGAACGCGACGCGTGGCGAACGGAGCTCACGCCAGCGGAGACTTTTGGTCGTCGACGGCCGGAAGTGCATCCAGGAAACTAAAGCCGTGGGACAGCCCTGCCGATCGGCCTTGAGTCCGTGGCAGTGGGAGGAAGACGGGGGTTGTGGGGAGGAACGGGATATCGCCGTGTTGGGCGCCCTGTTGTTCGTGCGCCGAGACGCGCGGCGACCCGGGCGCCCAACACGATCGCGGTCGAGGGGTGACAGGGATGCGGTTGGGGCGGTGCTCGTGAAGCTGTGGCAGGTGGTCGACCTGGTCGAGGGGCTGGCCGACTTGATGGCCGACCGCCCCGCGGTGGCGATCGCCACGGCCCGGAAGGTTGGATCGGAGCTCCGATCGAAGTTGCTGCCGGCGGAGGTCGGCGAGCTAGAGCGGGCCGCGGCCGCCCGCCGGGTGCGGCTCGGTTTGTAGTGGGTCTCCTCATGGACCAACTCTTGGGCATGGTCGGGGCGGCGTCGGCGGTGGCGATCATCATGCTCACCGCGGCTGTCATCTGGGCTTGGTTCTTCGATAACGGTCGAACGTGGACGTGGTGGAGGTGGCGGTGGTGGAATTTCAGGCGGAAGAGGGACGGCGGGAACGAATAAAGGAGGCCACCCGAGTACTCCTGTCGGAGCTGCTCGAGGCGCTGCGCAGTGGGACCGCTCGGCGGCTGGCGCGGATCTGGGCTGTGGTCTCGTCGCTGTGAGACTTCAGCGGCGGAGGCCCACGCGGCGAAAGCTGATGCTGATGGCGGCTCAATACGAGTTGGCCTGGCGCGAGCTCGCCACAGGTTGGTTTGGGCGGCTGGCCCTGTGGTGGTACGGCCGAAAGGCCCGCCGGCGCTGGGAGCGCCGACTCGACGAACAACGCCAGCTCCGGGAGCAGGAACAAGGGTGAGGCGTTTTGACGAGCTATCGCTGTTGGCGGCCGGCGCCGTGGACGCGATCCGGCTCGCGACGCCCGACCTGGACGCAGTGGTGATCGTGGTCGAGAGAAACGAGCACGGTTCGGTCCGATATGCAGGCCACACCAGCCTCAAGCCACCCTCGAAAGCGGCTCAGATCATGCGCGAGGTTCGGCTCGCCTGGAGCGACGACGCGTGAGGACCCCAACTCTCTGGCGGAAGCGCCGCGGCCGGGGTGGGAAGTACACGGGGAATTTCTACGTCTCGATCAAGGGCCGAGACATCAACCTCGGGACCCAGGACGGGAACGAAGCGACGAAGCGGCTGGCCGAGGCCCTGCGCGGCCGCCGGACCTGGCCGGACGATCTCGACGAGGCGGCCGCGGCGGTGGACGGGCCGCCACCAGAGCCGCCCCCGGCGGCCGCGGCCGTTCTCCCGCCGGCGCCGGCGAGCTCGGCGCCCCCAGACCCGCCGCGGCCGCCGGTGCAGCCGGACCAAGTTCTACCGCCGTTGCTGCCCCCGATGTCCAGCGACGAGGCCCGGGCGGAGGCGGAGGCCACCAACGCGGCTGCGGCCGCAGGATCCGAGGACGGCGGCCAGGCGGACGCCGGCGGCGGGATCCCGTTCGGATCGGAAGCGCTCGACAACATGATCGAGAACGGCGCCCTGCTGCTGGTCGATTGGCAGCTGCAGCTGCAGGCGGCGGTCATCCGGCGCCGCCTGAAGAAGGAGCCCGGGCAGATCCCCGAGGAATCGCCGGCTAGGAAGATGGCCGCGGACGCCTGGAAAGAGCAGCTGCGACGGTGGCTGCCGTCGACCGCGGATCTACTGCCCCCCTGGGCGCTGGCGCTTGCGATCCCGGCGCTCTGTATCCCGATGCAGGTGATGACGGCCACCGATTTACCAAAGGAAAACGGGCAGGAGCAGCCCGTAGCCGCGGCGGCGTGATGTGCAGTGCAGTTGTGCAGGTGAGTGCAGTGCAGGAGCGCAGGCGGGGGCAGGCGGTGCGCAGGAGGAACGCAGGTGAGCGGATGGTGTCCGCGCTGCGGGTGGCGCGAGCTCGACGATCGCGAACGGTGCAGGCGGTGCGGGTTCCCGGAAGACGATCTCCCGCCCCGCGCTCCCTATCGGCGACTCGAGCCGGGGGAAGCGCGGTGCCTGATCTCTGGGTGCCCATGGGTCGGCCCGGCGAACCTGCGATCCAGGGGTGGCCGCTGCCCGCGGCATGAGCAGCTATGGCAGCGAGCAAGAGCGACCCGAAATCAACGACTGTGGCGGTGGCGCCGGCGCTCTCTCCCGGTGAAGAGGCCGCCGCGGAGGCCTTCGGCCAACTCGACTTCGGAGAGGCCCCCTTCGTCGGACTGATAGGGGACACCGGGACGGGGAAGACGTACGCGGCGGAGTACTTCGTAGACCTGTTCCTCAAGAAGTCGCCTGGCTCGGTCTTCATCGCCGACGACAAGGAGATGCGCGCGCGGTTCAAGGGGCAGGAGCGGATCGACGTCGAGGACCTGCGCAAGCATCCCGTCGATCCGGCGCTGCCGCGATCGCGGGTGATCGTGTTTCGGGGCGTCCCATCCAAGGCGCAAAAGGTCGACCTCGAGACGGTGGCGGAGCTCGCCTGGCGCCGCGTCGGGCACGGCCGGAAGACTCTGATCGTCGCAGACGAGCTCATCTCCGGCCGGCGCAACCTGACGATCTCGTCGCAATGGCGGTCCGGGGTCGAGTGGGTCCCCAAGACGTTCACGGAGGGGCGATCGCCCGGGGTTGGGTGCATCTGGGGCGCGCAGTCGCCGCAGCTCGTGCCCATCGACCCGTTCGAGCAGTCGAACGCGATCGTTTGCTTCCGGCTGGCGGGGCTCGGCCTCGCGCGGCTGAAGGAGCGGGACTACCTCTTGGGCGGCGCCGGCGAGGTGATCCCGAAGCTGCACGGCCCGCCGCAACCACCGGCGGAGCGCGGAGACTTCGTGCTGCTCCGTCGTGGACAGCCGTGGAACGGGAAGATCTACAAATTCAGGAGGGCGGCGTGATGGAGGAAGAGACGGTTGGGGCGGCAGATCCGATCGATCCGGATCGGGTGTGGAACGAGATCGCCGGCGTCGTGAACGAGACGAAAAACGTTCTCGAGCGCGAGCTCCGGCACTCGATTCAGACGGGACACACCGACCGAGCGAGGCTCGTAGGCATAGCCGCGGCGACGGTGTTCGTTCTCGATGAAGCGGCGGCCGCCATCTACACGCTTCTTCGGAAGTTGAACCCGCCGCTGCCGCCGCCTGTAGAGCGGATCGAGTCGCCGCGGCGTCGTCGCCACCGACGGTGAACACGGCCGGTTGAATTTGTAGAGCGGAGCGATCGCGCGCTCCGACCGACGGCGGATGGGTCGACCGAAACAACGAGGAGACCCACGCATGCCAACGCTGAAAGCAATCGCCGTCACCCTCCTGACGGTCGCCGCTGCGAACGCGGTGATCTTCAGGGTCCCCCAGATCCGCAAGATCGTCACCGGGTCGTAAGCCGCCATGTTCAACAAGGTTGCGACCCTCGCCACGCCCTGGCCGGTGAAGTCGGGCTCTTCGCAGAGTCCGAGTGCAGCGCCAGGGGGAACGGTAGCCTTTCAGCTCAACGACGTGCCAGATCGGGCCCCGACGGGTCCGCTCGCGTACTTCCTGCCGTGCCTGCTGCTCACGATCACGGGTGTGTTCACCCAGGCGGGCGGCACCGGCGTCCCTGTGTACCGCGACCAGCTGCCGTACGCGCTGATCGAGTCGCTCGACTGGGGCCAGGCTTGGCACGGCACCGTGCTTTCAGGCGATCACATCCTGGGAGGCAACCTTCCAACCGTGGAGTTCGTCGCAGGCGGGTTTCAAACAGGACAGCTCCAGCAGTCCCGTTTCCCGGCCGCCAACGGCAACTACCCGTTTTCGATCACGCTTGCTCTGCCGGCGTGCGATGGCCGAGGGGGTCTGGTGCGGGACACCGCGCAGTTGGCCCTCTGCTACCAGCCGTCGCAGGTCAAGATCAACATGGCCGACGCCTCCGTCGTGTCCGCGGTCTCGCCGGGGTCCTCGTTCAGTAGCCTCACGCTGCAACTCACGGCCGTGCTCGATGCGCGGCAGGAGTTGGTGCTCGGCACGGCGCCAGAGTGGATCCTGCACCAGATCAGCGGATCGACTGGTACGGCCGTGCGGGTGAACGGGTTCGGCCGCGAGACCCGGATGACCGGCGTCGAGGACAAGGGTGGGGTCGGTTTCCTCGCCGAGCTCGCCTCGGTCAACGGCCAGGGCGGCTCGTTCTCCACGGACACCGTCACCCAATACTCGTTCCCGTGGCGCGGGATCGCGCAGAGCGAAAACGTCCGGGCCTTCGTGAACCTCATGATCGCCCAGCTGCCTGCGCGGCGCCCAGTGGTCCAAGTCGCCGACAACGGCGCGCAGACCGTCGGGGACTTCAACAGCTGGCCGTTCATGCAGAGCTACCAGCTCACCAACCAGAACGAGCCGGAGCTCACGCAAATGATGTTCTGGCCGTGGGTGCTCGGTGGCGAGAAGCTGCGCCTGACGCAGCTCCAGACCGCCGACCGGGACGAGACCTACTATCTCTCGTGCACCTATAACGGCGCGATCGACCACAAGGTGCAGGCGCAGTACTTCCGTGTCTTCACCGAACAGAAGCGGGCGGCCTGGCTGTCGATGGTGACCAAGGGCGGACCCAATTCGCTGGCCGCCTACGTCCTCGGCCCCGACTATCTCAAGGCCAGTCTCTTTCAGCGGGGGCCCCGGGATCAGCACGTCGTGACCCCGGATCAGCGCACGTACCTCCCCTGGCAGCTCGCGGTCGCCGCCTAGCGAGGGGACCTCGGTGACGACCGGGCAAATCCTCGCGATAGGGGGGATCGGGCTGGCGGGGCTGTACCTGCTCCGCCGCTCGGCCCCTCCCCCGGTCGCGCCGACCACCACCCGGCCGACGACCCTGAACGCAGGGACGCAGCTGCAACGAGTGGTTGGGAGCCTCACCAGCACGCCGCTCGAGGCCGTGGGCAACTTCGCGCAGCGGTCGCCAACGTGGCTCAAGGTCGCCGCGTTCCCCGTGGGTGCGACCAGCGTCGCCGCCGACCTGATCGAGGACCCCAAGGGAACGATCTCGGACGCCTACAACGCGACCAAAAACTTCTTCGGAGGGCTCTTTTGACCATGACGACCGGCAAAGCATTGGCCATCGGCGGCGGCGCGCTCGCGGTGTACTTCGCCTGGTGTTGGTGGCGCGACCGGCATGGTCAGGCCGGCTCGTTGACCACCGGGATCGCCGGCGGGGGGATGACGCTCTCCGGCCGACAGGACACGACCTACCTCGGCGACGTCAAGACAGGTGGTCTCGTGGCCCCCATGCCGGGTAGCGCGAACATCCGGCCGTCGACGTCGCCCGCGTCGTTCACCCGGGTGGCCCGCGACGCGTTCGCGGCGGCGCTTGCTCCCAGGCCGCCGGAGCCCGCTCCCACGACGGCGATGTCCACCGAGGTACAGGGCGTCGTCGTCCAGCCGACGCTCCCTCGCCAGCCCACCGTATCCACGGGGCTGACCCCCATCCGGTCGCTCTCTGGCGTGGTCAGCGGCGCGTTCTCACGGCTTCTCTGAGATGACCAGCACGGGCAAAACCATCTTGATCGCCGGAGGCGTTCTCGGAGGAGCGTTCTTGCTCGCCCGAGCGTTCGCGCCGGCGCTGGCTCCTCGCACCCAGGCGTCCCAAGACGGAGCGCTTCTGGGCGGCCTCATCACGGCCGGGGTCGCGTCGCTGACCTCCTACTTGAGCCGGAGCGCCGAGCGAAGCCACGCGCCGTCCGGGAGCGGAAGCGCGGCGATCTACGGGGGACAAGATTTCGACGACTTCGTGTCCGACCTCTTCGGGGAAGGGATTCGGCTGTCGTGAGCCGGACGTGGGTTGGCGCGCTCGCCTTCATCGCCGGAGCTGGCTCGGCCCTTCTGGCGGTGAAGCTCTACAAGGACTGGAAGGTCCGATCCGGTGTGCACGATGCGCTCAACGCCGTTGGCCTCGCGGGCGGCACCGTCGAGGAGGTGACCCAGACAATCGCCGGAAGGCTCCTCTGACGTGGCAACCGTGTACGATCTCGGACCGGAGAACATCTTCGGCACGCCCGACGGCGAGGACGCGCAGACGCTACGCGATCGGGCAGCGCTCGCGTTGCTCTACATCGCCAATTGGTACAAGGCGACAGACGAAAGCGAGAGCCGCGCGATCTGGTGGGCCCAGATCGACCAGGTGCGGGCGAAGGTTGAGAACGCCTTCCGGTTGGTCGATCCGGCGCAGATCTTTCCCGGACGCACCGCAAAGGCCGCCTATATCGAGGCGGCCAATTCATTCGTCGACCTGTGGCGAAAGCTGACCCTTTCCGCTGACACCCTACCGCAGCCGTCGCTGATCGATCGGGCGGCTGGTTATCTCGAGGCGCTAGGCGAGGCACCCCTAACCCTCGTTCCCCAGATCACCAACGCGATCACGAAGGCGGTCGGCGGTGCGCTCGGCGCAGCACTCGGCAACCTGTGGCCGTATCTGGCCATCGCCGGCGCCGGGCTGCTCGTCTACACCTTCCGCGACGCGCTCGGCCTCGTCGCACGAAAGGCGGTCGCGTGAGCCACTCCGAAATAGCGAACGAGTCACCGACCTCGTTCAAAGGCCCTCGCCAGATCCATATCGCCAAGAGGCGGGAGCTCATCATCTTTCCTGCTGGCGACTGGATCGGCGGCGAGAAAGCAAAATTCTACGTCACGAATCCAGATAGTCGGTGCCGGCTCCGGGTCTCGATCATGGCCAAATTTGCGTGGTTCTCCGCGGGCGCCACGCTGTGGCTCGCCGGAGCCGAGTTCGATCAAGGGGGCCCCTCGGGAACACTGGAGCCGCACACGAACCTCGAGGGAACGCAGGCGGTCCCGGTCCCGATCCCCGCCACTGCCGGCCTCCTCGGCTACTCGCGGGAGTTCGAGACCAGCGCCGACGCGATCTACGGCGAGATTACTTTGCCCGAGAGCGGTTCGGGCCCGGGCGCCACCGTCTACGTCACGGCGAGAATTCAGCCCAGCGGCCAACGGCTTCCCTGGCCGGAGTGGGAGGAGGTCCGGTCCGAGCTTCAAATCCGGATTCTTCGACGGCTCGAACCCCCAATTTTCATCGGCTGAGATGCGATGGAGCGCTGGCAAAAGATCGCTCTGTGGTCGGGCGCCGCGCTGCTCGGATATGTCTGGGGAGTTCCGGCGGTGATCGACTTCGTCGGCCGGGGCCGGAGGCTCACCGAGACCGAGCTGGACGACAATCTCTCGATCCCGGAGTCGCCGGAGGAGCTGGCAGAGCGGGCCTCCGCCGTTGTCGGCCGCTACGTCGACCCCGTCGCCTACGGCCTGGCGCGCATGGTGCGCAGCGAAGAGCCGAACGCCAACGACACCACGAAGACCTATCTCGTGCACGTTGCGCGCAACGACGCGAGCCGCTCGTTCGGTGGCGACATCCTGCGGGCGCTGACCTTCTCGTCGGTGGCGAGCCGTAACGGCCTCTTCGGGAAGCAGACCTCTCGCCGCTACTCGACCCGCAGCGATCCATACGAGCGCGATCTTGTGATTGCCGAGGCGGCGCTCGAGATGAGCGACACGACCAACGGCGCGCGGAAGTTCTACCACAAACAGCTCACCGAAATCGCGGGGGTGCGGTCGTTTGACGAGATCGTCGAGCGCTGGGGCCGCGAAGGCCTCGAGCCGTTCGACCTTCCCGGCACCCCGATAGGCCTGGTGTTTTTCGCATGATCGGGTCCGCCCTCACCGGAATCGGCAGCGTACTTACGGCCGGAGAATCCGACGGCGGTGGCGGCGGTGCCGCAGTCAATGCATCGCTCATCTACGGCGCCGTCCTCGCCAGCCCGACCACGACCGGCGCTCGCACGCTGACCGGCGCGCAGGTTGGCGACGTCGTGAAGATGGCGATCGATATGACCGGCGTCATCGATGCGCGGACTTGCTTCGAGGCGACGATCACCGTGGCCGGTCAGATCCAACAGACCGCGACCTTTCCGGGCGGGAATCTGCTCGTTCCTGTGCTGCTGGTGCGTCCATCATGAACGGCGGCGCGCAACACTTCGACACGCAGGGAACGCGGGTCACCGTCGCCGGCGCGGCGACGAACATTCTCGCGCTGACCAACCTCAACAGCCAGACGGACGGCGACTATGAGGTTGAAGGGTGGCTCAAGCTGCTCGCCCCGGCTGGGACCAACACCATTACGTTTGTCCCGGGGGGGATCACCGCCGATCAAAAGAGCCAAGTCCTGTTCGTGGAGGGCCAGGGGGGCGGGGCGCTCACCCCGTTCGAATCGACCAACCTTTTCGTCGGATCGGTCGGGGCTGGCCTGACTAGCGAGTTCTTCTTTCGGGGCACCTTCCGAGTGCGCGCCGCCGCGGCAAATGGCTCTCGTCTCTGGACGTGCACGACCTACCGGGACGATACGGCTGGGGAAGGGCAGCACGAGTACGCGATTCACTCCGTCGGGCTGTGGCGGAACACAGGCACCAGCTTCTCTCAGATCGCCATTCTCGCCAGCGTCGCGGCCACGATCGACGTCGGGTCTTACTTCATCGCTCGCAAGAAAGGGCTGCTGGCGTGATCTTCCCGGTGCGCGCATACGGGGCGGTCGGAGACGCGCAGCTCGTCACCGATGGCGAAACTACTAACGCAAGCAACACAGTTCGGTCGGCTTCGAATCCGTGGAGCGCCTCCGATGTGGGGAAAATTATCTGGGGCGTCGCGAATAGCGTGGTGGCCCTCCCTCTGGGGACGATCACTGGCTTCGTAAACGCAGGCGAGATCACGGTCTCCACCCTGGGGCAGTTCAACAGTTCGATCGTGAATCTCGTATGGGCGACCCAGGACGACACAGCCGCGTTCACGGCGGCTTTCGCGGCCGCCATCCAGGAGACCACCGGCAGCCGGTTCAACTCGCACACGATCCTGATGGAGACGGGCGGATACGTCGTCTCGAATCGGATCTATAAGAACCACGGGACGGTCGCCGCGAGCTTCGGCCCCCAATTGGTGGGTGCGGGCAGGGGAAGCGTGACCCTCTACCCAATACCTGGCATGACCATCGCCGGCGACGGCCGGGGCGCGCTGATCGATGTCACCGGATATGGGGCGCTGATCGAAAACTTCGGGATTTACGGGTGTGGGTTCGCCTGGAACGGGCTGGCCGCAGATCAGGCGTTCTTCAACATCGAGCAGGCGGTCGGGTGCAGGTTGAGCCGCGTAGGCATGGCCCAGATCGGATCACAGGTCATCGAGAGTCGCTGTCTGTCGGTAAACGGCACCAATCTGGATCTAAATGACGTGACGGTGCAGGGCACGTCCGGCAACTCGGCGATGTGGGCGATGTTCTTCCATGGCGCGGGCGTCCTCGCGAAAAATTGTCTCGCGAGCAACTTCCACCGGAACGTCGGGATCACCACCAATCCGAGCCGGGAGCCGACTGGAAACGGAGTCGTCCGGTGGATCGGCGGTGGCATCGATGAAGGCACGCTCACCCCGCTGCAGATCTTCACCGAGGGAGAAGCCGACTTCGACGGCGCCTTTTTGTGGGGAGCTCCGGACCCTGACGGGTTTGCGATCGACGTGGACGCAACCAGCAAGCTGTGGGTGCGCGGATGCAACATCGGGCGATTCGGGAACGTTGGCCTAGCCGGAAAGGCGCTCAAAATCCAAGCCGGCGGCCGGGTGGAGGCTGGATACAACACATTCCGGGCGAACGCGGCCAGCAACGTGACGGTGCAGAACGATGGGCGGTTCGTCGACTTAGGTGGGAACCGCTACGCCAACTGGAACACCGGGGCCGAGGTTGAGGTGTTCTGGCGAAATGCCTTCACCAACCCCAATCAGGTGCAGAGGTTCTAGGTGTCCGAGTGGTTGCAGCAGGTGCCCGCGGAGCGGCTCGCGCTGTGGATCTTCATGGCCGGCGTTGCCTGGAACCGGATCGCAGCGCATACGAAATCGCTGCGCAGGCAAGGCGAGCGCCTGGGAGACCTCGAGAAGGACGTCGCGAATATCGCTGGATCGCTCGGGGTCAAGCTGATCACCAGAGATCGCGACCGGGGGGGCGATGGCCGATGAGGAGCTCGAGCGCTGGCTCGTCGAAGTCGGGAACCTGCTCAACGTTGCGGGGGATCGTCTTGTCGGAGCTCCGGCTCGCCTGCGCGGAGCTCGGAGCCCCAAAGAGCGAGCCGCCCTCTGCGCAGAGCTCGCCCGGCCGCTCCGCCGTTCGCGGCGTGCCCTCGCGATCGCCCTGGTCCTGCTCGAATGCGACGAAGGAGGCGGCGTAACGCCATGACGCCCACCCAGGTCAAGATCGCAGTCGCCGGAGGCCTCGCCCTCGTCGCCTGGCTGCTCACGCCGCGGCGGCCTGGACGGCGGACGATGGAGCTCGAGATCGATGCGAACGTGTACTCGCCCACGTTCGGTCTGCCAATCGGGTCCGATCCAGAGCCCGATCCTCGGGCGGACTGGAACCCGGAATTGCGGCGGCTGGTGGAAAAGGCGGAGCGGCTCATCGCCACCGACGAAGCGGAGGACGTGTTGTGAACCAAGAGATCGCAATTGCAGCGGGGAAAGCGGCCGCGGCCGCGGCGGTGCAGGCTGCCGCGCGGAACGCGGCGAAACCGGGCGTCAAATCGTCTGAGTTTTGGGCCACGATTCTGGGCGGCGCCGTTGCATCTGGACTCGGCGTCTTGGCCGCGGCGACGTCGCCGCTGTGGGCGATCCCCGCCGGCGTGGTCGCGGTTGCGGCGTCGGCCTACGCAGTCAGCCGCGGCAGCGTGAAAAAGGCCGCGCTCGCCGCTTGCGCCGAGGCCGTGAAGCATCTGCCGGGCGACGGAAAGTGACAAAGCGGATCGTGGTCGGCGCGCTGCTGGGCGTCGGCGGCTATGCGCTCGGCAGATCCCTCCACGCGATCAAGGATGGGCGGTCCGCCAAGCTCGTCGCGCTCGAAGGAGCGATGGGGTTCGCGCAGGTTAGAGACCCGAGATTCTGGGCGGCCGCCGGGATTGGTGCACTCACGTCGTGGGTGCTCCCGAAGATCGGACGCTACTAGGGGCAGTCGGAGCACCGCGCGTAACAGCGGGACGCGATCGGACTATCGACGACGCACCCGACGAAGTGGGCGCCCTCGAGCTCACATGTGGCTCGGCACGCGCCGGCGTCGCAGCCGGGCCCGAAGGCGAACCCCGGCGCGTTCGCGCTCACGCACGCGCCGCCCTGGCCGCCGGCGCCGCCCGCGCCGGTCGTTCCCGCTCCGCCGATCGCGCCGGCGCCTCCCCCCAGTCCTCCAACGCCGGCGGCGCCGGTTGTTCCGGCGGTGCCGATGGCGTCCCCGAGCTCGCCGGCGTCGCCGGCGTCGGGATCGGTGAGGGAGCTCGTGGTGATGGAGCCGCAGCTGGCGAGCAGGACCAGGGCGAGCAGGGCACGCATGGGCCCATCGTCAGGCTTCGCAAAACATTTGTTTAGCGAAATCGATCACGGCCACGAAAGTACCCGCGACTTTCCTGGGGTTGACGGCGATCGCCGCCGCGGGGTTTTGCGAAGGGGGGCCGTCGAGATCCCGTGAAGCAAACTAGGGCCCGCCAGGACCTGCGGAGTTGAAGCAATATTATATTGCTTCAGGCGATCGCGTGAAGCAAACTACTACGTCGACGTGGGCTTCCACCTCTCCCCGAGCAACTACGACGCCAGCTGGACGTGCAGCGAGTGCAGCAAGCCGATCGCGGCGATCGCCGGCAAGTTCAAAATCTACAACCGGCGGCAGCTGACGTGCAGCGAGGCGTGCGCTCTCGCTCGGAAGACGCGCCGCCAGGCGGAGCGACGAGCGACGAAGGCCGCTGCAGCCTGGGGCAGCTCGTCGATTGGGTCGTTCATGCCGTCGCCCGACGCCTCGAAGGCTGCACGCCGGCGAGAGGTCTACCGCCGAACCGGCAAGGCCTAGGCGGCCGTCGAGAGAGCGCGCGATCGCGCGAGCAGTAGCAGCACGAACGCGCGCCGCCGGCGCTGCTGCGCTACGTAGCCGCGCAGCTGCCCGAGCTCGCGCGGCGGCCGCCACGGCACGTAACCGAGCTCGCGCATGACCGCCTCGAGCCGCTCACGACGTCGGCGCGCCTCCGCTCTCACGAGGACCTCGAGCGGACGATCTCGTCGAAGTCGTTCGCGTCGAGCTCGCCCAGGACCTCGCCGCGCCCGCGGCGGCGCGCTCGGTCCCAGACTTCGCGCTCGAGGGGAGAACAAGTCCGATACGCTGCCGGGTTGCACGTCGGACACACGAGATGGAGCCGCTTGCCCGGCGCCGGTAGGTGCATCTCGAGGACCTTGAGCGCGTTTCGGAGGGCGGCCGCGTTGGGCTGAAGCGCGGGGCTCTGGTAGCGCGTGCCGCACTCGTCGCAGATTTCGACGAGCGCGATCACGCGGCCCTCGAGAGAGCGCGCGACCAGGCGCCGGGCGTGCCGCCGTAGAGATCGGCGATCGTTTGCCAGGTGGCGCCCGACATGCGGTGAATCTTCGCGTCCTCGAGACGCGAGTAATCCAGCCCTCGCGGCCGCCCAAGCTTCACGCCGCGAGCTCGCCGGATGGCGAGGCCTTCGCGGATGCCCTCGGCGCGCAAGCTTCGCTCGAGCTCGGCGAACGCGCCCCGGACAACCAAAAACGCGCGCCCCTGTGGCGTGGTCGTGTCGAGCGCCCCCTCGCGCGTGGCCGCGATCTTGACCCCGAGCGCCTCGAGCTCGCCGACCAGGCGGAGGAGGTTGAGGACGGAGCGGGCAAAGCGATCGGTCGAGACGGCCGCGAAGATGTTCACGCCGCCGCGGCGGCAGCGCGCGATCGCGGCGTCGAGTCCCGGCCTCGAGGCCTTCGCGCCGCTCGTGGTGTCGTGGTAGTGGCCGACGACCTCCCACCCACGTTGATCCGCGACGCGCTCGAGCTCCTCGATCTGCGCGTGCCAGTCCTGCCCCTTGTCGGCCGTCGACACGCGAGCGTAGAGGAGGGCGCGCGGCTTCACCGTTCGCTCTCCGGGGCCTCGTAGCCTGCGATGGGCACCACGATACCGCGCAGCGGGACAGCGCCCGGCCACCACGCGGGCCTTTGCGCCTCGTTCTTCCGCGCGACCCATTCCTCGGCGACTTCGCGGCTGGGGAACGTCGCGTAGACGTGGATCGGCGCGTCGCCAGCCATCAGGACTACGGCGCACCGCCCTTCGCGCGGCTTCAAAGGCGATGCACCAGCTCGCGCAGCACGTCGACGTAGGAGTGCAGGCGGCCGCGTCTCAGATAGACATCGTCGACCGTACCCGCGCGGATCACTTCACCGAGCAGCGGGCCCACCTTCGAACCGATGTCGGCAGCCAAAAGGGCGATCGTCTTGAGGCGATCGAGCTCCGCGACTTCCGACGGGTGAAGTTCACGGTCGCCCATCTGGCGATCGTACCTCGCCCCGGCGACCCGGGGGGAACACCTGTACAGGTGATCCTTTGTAAGCCAGATCACTCAATTGACGCGCCTGCCGGCTTGCCCTACGGTGATCCCCCGGGCCCGACCCGGACCGAAAAAAACCCGGGCGGTGCTGCGAACACCCCCGGGCACGGCCATCGATGATGACACCACCGACGACATGGGCAGCGTAGCACCCGCGCGCAGAGGCAGCGCGAAAACGCTGCGCGACGCCTTCCGGCTGCTGCTGAGCCGAACGGCCGTTAGGGTGCGCGCCGGCGTCCGATCGCCCGCCACGCTGCACATGCAGCGGCAGCACGTTCGCTATCTGCTCGAGCGGCTGCCGCCCCGGACGCTGCTCGAGGCCCTCACCCCCGGCCGGATTGCCCGGGCGCTCGACCTCGAGGCCAGCGGACGCCGGCGGCGGCTCTCCGGCGGCACCCTGCGCAAGCGAGCATCGACGCTGAGCCAAGCGATCGAGCTCGCCCGCGGCCGGGCGCCTCGGTTGCCCGAAATCCCTTACGCCTACGTCCCGCGGGCGGCGTTCCTGCCCGACTTCGAGGCGTACGAGCGGCTGCGAGACGCGCTCCCGCTCGAGCGGCGCGCTTGGTTCGCGGTCGCTGTTTGGACGGGCCAGCGGCGGAGCGACGTCGAGCGGCTGCGCCGCGAGGACTTCGATCCTGATGCTGGTTGGATCGTGGTCCGATCGTGGAAGACTCGCCGGTTCACTGGCGTGAAGATCCACGCCGCCCCCGAGCTCGCGCGCGAGCTCGAGGCGCGTTGGCGCGAGCTGCCGCCGGGCGCGCCGCTCGTCGCGCCCTGGCCGCACGCAAACAAAGTCCTCCGCCGGCGCTGCGATCGTCTCGGCCTGCCGAGGCTGACGACGCATTCGCTCCGGCACACGTTTTTCACCTGGTACGTGCAGGCTAACGGCTTCACCCCGGAGTTGCTCGAGGTGGGCGGCTGGAAGGACCTCACGATCCCCGCGCGCGTCTACGCGCACGCGATGCCAGTCAGGTTTCGGGACCAGATCGAGCGCACCGTCGCTTTCGCGACGTCGACGCGCCGAGGTCCCAAGAAGATCTCTCGCAAGAGAGAGTCCGGACCCAATTCCCGCGGCATGGTGCCAACGGAATTGGGGGAGGCGGTGTTGGTAGCACCGCCTCCCCCGGAGCCCAGCCCCAGAGGGACCACCAAAGGGACTGGATCGGAGCGTAGCCGCCCCCCGCCGATCGTCAATCGGCTGGGTTCAGCAGTGGGCCCAGCAGGGATCGAACCTGCGGCCTACGGATTAAAAGTCCCATGCTCTGACCAGTCTTCTGACGTGCGTCCCTCGAGGGCTTTGCCCTCGGAGGGACCATGGTCGACCCAACTAGCTCCAGCCCCTTAGCCCCTACGCCGGCGGATGCCGGCGATCGGGTTCCTGAGCTCCTCGAGGAGCTCCTCCCGCTCCTCGCCTGTAACTACTGCCCCGACCCGATCAGCCGGTTCGAGATGGTGGCGATCTGGCCCATCGGGCGAATCGTCGCGCACGTCGGCTGTTTCATCCGGAACCACCGTTCCGCTTCCGGGGAGATCGTGTCGTGACGGCGCGCGAGCGGATGGCGGACGGCATTGCCCCTCGTGATGCCGTCGCATTTCTCGAGGAGCTGCGCTCGCTGCACGCCGACTTTGAACGGGCGACCGGCGATCTGTGCAGGACCTACGACGCCGAGGTTGCGCGCGTGTACGGCTACACGGCGTGGCGGCCGACGTCGGGGCCAGAGGAGCTCGCTAAGGCGCGTGAGCGATGGTGGGATGCCGTCCGCGCCTTCCGGGACAAGGTCGCTACGCTCAAGGCGCCCGGGGAGTCGCAGCCGTGAAGGCGCCGGGGCTGTGCAACCGGGCGGCGGATTGCGCCCGGCGGGAGAACCACGACGGGGTTTGCATGCCGCCGGACGTGGCGCGGCGACACGGGGTCGACGCCAAGCGCTTCGCGGACATGCACACATCCGAGGTCCTTCGAAAGGCCGCCTCGACCCTTGAGGCGATCCACGGAACGATCCGGGTCGATCTTGAGCTCGCCGGCGAGCTCCGGGCCCGGGCGGTGCTCATCGAGCGCGCCGCCGAGCTCCAGCAGCGCAGTTGCGGCGTCGTCCACGGCGATGGCTGCGACCTCCTGCAACAGATCGGTCAGGTGCACCATGACTGATTGGGACGACGAGATCGGCCGGCTGGCACCGCCGCGCAACTTCAACCGTCGACAACTCAAGCTGTTCGAGCCGCCGCCGGCGGAGCCGGGGGGCCCACCCCTCCACTGTGGCAAACCGGCGCGCCGAGTCTCGCGGGCTCGCGCATGGGTGTGTGACGCCTGCGGGACGCTCCTCGAGGACAAGAAAGGCGGCCGCCGATGATCTTCACCCGGGGAGCGTCCTGCAGGCAGTGCGGCTGCACCGACTCGAGCCCCTGCTTTTACGATCCGAGCGGCAAGCGCTGGACCCTCGACGACCTCGAGCAGCTCGACGATGAGCAGCTCGAGGTCATGGAGCTCACCCCGTGCGGGTGGGTCGAGCTCGATCCCGGCCTCTGTACGGGCTGCGTCGAGCATCCGCCGCCGGCGCCGCTGTTGTTCGGGCCCGACGGCCAGCCGCTGCGAGGTGCGCCGTGACCGCGAAAAACGAGTGGAGCTTCATCACGGGCGAACAGCTGGAGTCGTACGCCAACGACGCGCAGAGGTTGTTTGACGAAATGCGCCGGTTCGCCCAGGCGAACGGGATCAAACCGTTCGCCGGCGGCTTGTGCGGGGCCCTCATGGTCCGCGCCGTCAACGAGATGATGGGCGGCGATCTCCGGTGGTGGCATGAGCTCATCGACGACCCGGAAGTCCTGTTCAAAAAGTACCGCTTCAAGATGCCGCCGGGCGGGTTTGTCGGCGAAGGCGGTGAAGGATGACCCGCACGGGGGTCTGCTCGGCGTCGACTTGCACCCGGCCGAGCCTATGGCTGATCCGAACCAAGCCAAAGGATCGACCGACTGAGCTCTGCGGACGCTGCGCTTCCATGGCGAAGTTCATCGGCGGCGCGCTCGATTTCGAGGTCACGTGCGAGATGGTGGGCGTCATCCCCGAGGTGGCCGCTTACCTCGGGACGCGCGTCGAGATCGTCGGCAGCGCCCGCAACATCGTGACGGACCTCTGCCTAGGGAGGGACGAAAAGAATTGAGCTCGTTCGCGGCCGAGGAGACGACGCGACCTGCGGTGAGCCGACGGGCTCACGATCCGGCCGCGCCGTCCCTCGTGCCCGCGATCGCGGCCGGACACCGCGATCCGATCGTGCGGCACCTGGTCAACACGCTCACGCGCCTATACGAGCGACGGGGATCGCTCCGCTTCGAACTCACCGACCCGAGGGGAAGGCCTGTGTTCCCCGCGTTTCCCGAGCTCCTAGCGCGGCCGCCGCGGCGAGACGGCGAGACGGGCGAGGACTATGAGCGGCGCCGCTCCCAATTCATGGAGGCGGCGATCCGCGTGATCCTCGTCTGCGCGTCGTGCTGCGACTGGCGCACGATGCAGCTACGCGATCCAGGCGGCGGATTTTTGAGCGTCAAGCGGATCGCCGAGCTCGCCGAGCTCCCGTTTCGGGAGGTATGGCCAGGCGAGGACGAGGATCGGCGGCGCCGGATTCGAATGGACACCGTCGAGCGCGTGCTCCGGCAGCTCCGAACGTCCCGGATCATCTGCTTCACGAAGCAACATCGCGAACAGCGCGAGGACGGCAGCTACACGACGACGGCGCCGGCCCTCCGAAAGCTATCCGTCTCGTTCTTCATGAAGTTCGGGGGCCCCCTCGCGGAGACTTTCCGGTGGCGGCGGGGGAAGGTGAAGGAGCGCGCGGCGGCCGCTGAGCAGGCGC
>DASPMT010000394.1:0-2598 GCA_035626935.1 Phycisphaerales bacterium
CTTCTGCGCGACCTTGGCGCCGATGGGGTTGCTGGCGCGGCAGGCGATGATGTGGGGCTGAATGCCGGCCTCCATGAGCCGCTTGATGCCCAGCTGCGCGGCCTTGCTCTTCTGCTCGCCCAGGGCCGGGGGTTCGATGACGTACGTCAGGGCCACGAAGCAGCAGGAGCCGGGGCCCTCCTCGAAGGCCAGCTCGCGCATGGCCTCGATGTAGAAGCCGTTCTCGTAGTCGCCCACCGTCCCGCCCACCTCGATGAACACCACGTCCGCCGCCCGCGTCCCGTCGCCGTACATCGCCAGCTCGCGGATCTTCCGCTTCACCTCGCCCGTTACGTGCGGGATCCACTGCACGTCCCGCCCCAGGTAGTCGCCGCGGCGCTCCCGCTCCAGGATCGAGCTGAACACCTGCCCGCTGGTCGTGAAATTCCGGCGCGTCAGGTTGAGGTCCAGCATCCGCTCGTACGTGCCCAGGTCCATGTCGCACTCGGTCCCGTCCTCCAGCACGAACACCTCGCCGTGCCGGTACGGGTTGAGCGTCCCCGCGTCGTAGTTCAGGTACCCCTCGAGCTTCATCGGCGCGACGCACATCCCCTTGTCGCGGAAGAGCTTCGCCATCGACGCCGAGAAGATCCCCTTCCCCAGCCCGCTCATCACCGTGCCGAACACCACGACGTACTTCGTCTGTCCCTTGCGGTACCCGCTGGGCATCGGCGAGTAGAACTCGGTCGAGTGCTGAGCGCTCTTATCCGCCGTCGCGCGAAGCATGTCGCCCGACTTCCCGGTGTCCACCTCGTCGGAGTCGTCGTCCGGCGGGGGCGTCTGCGGTGCGCCCAGCGCTACCGGCGACGGCACGGTCACCGCGCGCGCACCACGGTCGATGTCCGCGACAAGCTCGTTCACTTGGGGGGGCATGAGACAGCGTATGCGCCGCGCAAGGGCAAGTCAGAAAACCTTAACAATCTCCCCCCGGCAGCGGAACGTGCTTTCAGGTGGAGCGCGCGAAAGCCGGTGGTGAATCAGTGCCCCAAAAGGGCTTCTTCGCTGTCAACGCAGACTGGACGCACCGGCACACGCCTCGAACTCGGCTCCCCATCCCGCACCCCAGAAGGGGATGAGTCCGTCTATGCGCCGCAGGACCAACCACACCGCCGGCCCGTAAACGGTTTCGCCGCTACCGCCCGGTCGCCAACCGATCCCTCACACAAACCCCCCAGATTTCGTTGGTATCGGACCCACATTCAGGTACACTCTGGACGCAGCGGGGAGCAGTGTGCCATCTCCGCGACATCCGCAGGGCCGTGCAGGGTCACACCCCGCCCGAGAGTGCACAGCCTGCAACGCCGACTCTCACGGCGTTCACCACGAGGCCCATTGAGGCCTCACGAAGGAGGATCTCTCAAATGTCACGTTCCTTGAACCGCACCACGCTTGTGGCAGCCGCTGTCGCTGTCGCCGGCCTTTCCGCCGCCGCCGGCGCACAGACCTTCGTCTGGAGCCTCGTTCTCAGCGGTCCCGCCGAGAACCCGCCCAACGCGTCACCCGGCGTTGGTGTCGCCACCCTCACCCTTGATACGACGGCCCACACGCTCCGCGTAGAAACCTCGTTCAGCGGCCTGCTGGGCACGACGACCATGGCCCACATCCACGCGTCGTCAAGCATGGTCCCCTTCACCGGCACCGCGGGCGTCGCCTCGCAAACCCCGTCGTTCAGCGGGTTCCCGACCGGCGTGACGGCCGGCAGCTACGACATGACCTTTAACCTCTCCCTGCCCGGGAGCTGGAACGCCGCCTACATCGCCGCCAACGGCGGCAACACCGCCAGCGCTGAAGCCGCGCTCCTCTCGCAAATGATGAGCGGCCGCGCGTACCTCAATATCCACACCACCGCTTTCACCGGCGGTGAAATCCGCGGCTTGACGCCGACCCCCGGCGCCGGCGCAGTTCTGGCCTTGGGTGGTTTGGCCGCCCTCCGCCGCCGCCGCTGATCGACCGTCCAACGAGCTGCGCCCTTTTTGCCCCCGCAGGCCTTCCTGCGGGGGTTTCTCATTCCAGGATACCAATTTTAGGTTCTTGTGCGGATATACCAAACATTTTCCTTGTATCCGATAGGTTTTTGTTGTATACTTCGACCTGAGGCTCGGAACCCGCGCTGTCACTATCCAGAAGGGGGATCAGATGTCAGAGTTCGCTGAGTACAACCGCCTACTGCTCGAGGTGAAGATGAAGGCCCTGGAAGTACTCCAGCGCCTTCTTACGACAGCCGAGGATCCGAAGGAAAAGCGCCGCATCGCCGAAGCCATCCTCAAAGCCTCCCGCACGGCAGGCAACCGCGGTAATCACCCCTCCCCACGCGGGCCACACCAATCAACCCACACCGCGTCGATATCCGCCGCCGACGCTTTCTCCACACGCGCTCGGCACGCTCCACCTTGACACCCGCGAGCTCGACATCGCGCCCGGTGAGCCCTCCTTATCAACGTTCACCGGGCCGCTGCGCGCTGCACCGCTCTCGCTCGCGCCCAGTGACGCCGCCGCGTCGCGAGGGGGGCCCGCGGGTCGGCGCCCGCTCCCCTTCCCGCTCGGGCCGCAGCTCGCCTG
>DASPMT010000395.1:0-13354 GCA_035626935.1 Phycisphaerales bacterium
CGCTCCCGTTCTGCCGGCCGGAGGCCTTCCCCGCTCTCTGGAGCTTCCTCGTCGCCCGCATCAGGCCCGGGGGCCGCTTTAGCGGACAGTTCTTCGGCGACCGCGACGAGTGGCAGGCTGTGCGTCCCGCCAGCCACCATACCCGGGCCCAGGTGGAGGCCCTGCTGCAACCCTTCGCCGTCGAGCACATGGAAGAAGTCGAGAAAGAAGGCGATGACGCCATGGGCGGGGTCAAACGCCACCATGTTTTTCACGTCGTGGCCCGTAAACTGTGAGTCGCATGCCCGCCCCCAGCGTCTTCGACGCCCCCACCGCCGCCGTCGAGCTCCCCTCCGGACCGCCCGACCGTGACCTGGCCATCGACGTGCACGGCGTCCATAAGACCTACCGCGGCGGCATCCACGCCCTCCGGGGCGTCTCGATGCAAGTGCGCAAGGGTGAGGTGTTCGGGCTGCTCGGACCCAACGGCGCCGGCAAGAGCACGCTCGTCAAGATCCTCATGACGGTCATCAGCGCGTCGGCGTGCAAGGGGCACATGCTCGGCCACCGCATCGGCCACAAGGGGACGCTCGCCCGCGTCGGCTACCTGCCTGAGCATCACCGATTCCCCGACTACCTCAACGCCGCGCAGGTGCTGGATTTCTTCGGCGCAATGTCGCGTGTCGACCGGGCCACGCGCAGGCGCCGCACGCCGGAGTTGCTCAAGCTCGTGGGCCTGCAGGACGCGGGCAAGAAGACCGTTCGCCAGTATTCCAAGGGGATGCGCCAGCGCCTCGGCCTCGCCCAGGCGCTCATCAACGATCCCGACGTGCTCCTGCTGGACGAGCCCACCGACGGCGTCGATCCCGAAGGTCGCCGCGACATCCGCAACATCCTCGCCGACCTGCGCTCCCGCGGCAAGGGGATCCTCGTCAACTCGCACATCCTCGCCGAGCTTGAGATGATCTGCGACCGCGCCGCGATCATCTACGGCGGCGAGCTGCACGCGCACGGGAGCGTCAACGAATTGACGCACGTCGGCGCACAGTACGAGATCGAGGCCGAGCGCCCGCCCGGCGCGGGAGCGCCGCCGCTCCCCGCGCTCACCGCCATGGGGGGAGGAGTAAGCGTGACCAAGGACACCGGCACGCTCGTCACCATCGCCACCGGCACCACAAGCGCGTACGACTTCCAGCCGATCCTCGACGCGCTGCGCCAGAGCCGCTGGACGATCACGCGTGTCGAGCTCGCGCGGCCAACGCTGGAGGACGCGTTTATGCGCGTGATCGTTGAAGCCCGTGCGAAGACGACGCCCGTCATGCCCGCCGCCGGAGCCGTCAAGTGACGCAAACCTGGGCAATCTTCAAGGACGCCTACCGCGAGCTCAATGCGCGCAAGATGTTCTGGATCTCCATCGCGATCGCGGTCCTGGTGGTCCTGACGTTCGCAATCTTCGGCATGGATGAGAAGGGTGTGCAGATCCTCTGGTGGGACATCCCGACGGAGATATTCAATACCACCGTCTTCCCGAAGGAGACGCTCTACAAGTTTCTCTTCGCGACCGTCGGCCTGGGCCTGTGGCTCGGCTGGGCGTCCACCATCCTCGCGCTCGTTTCGACCGCCTCGGTTATTCCCGACTTTGTCGCCTCCGGCGCGATCGAGAACATGCTCGCCCGTCCGATCAGCCGCACGCGCTTGTTTCTTACGAAGTACGTGGCCAGCCTCCTCTTCGTCGTGCTGCAGGCATTGGTCTTCACGCTGCTGTCGGTGATCATCATCGGGTTCCGTTCCGGGGAGTGGCTCTGGTCGCTGCTGTACGCGGTCCCCGCGGTCACGCTGTTCTACTCCTATCTCTACAGTGTTGCGGCGCTGGTGGGCGTCTGGACGCGTTCGACGCTCGCGTCGCTCGTCGCCGCCCTTTTGCTCTGGGGGTCGATCTTCGCCGTCGCATTCGTGCATAACAACATCGTGCTGCAGGCCAAACTGAGCGCAGAGGACCCCATCCCGCTGGAGCGGGCCAACCTCGTCGCCCTGCGCGCCCAGGTAGAGAAGCTGCCGCCCGACTTCGCTACTCCGGAAGAGGCGGGAGAAGCCCGCCGCCTAAAAGAGTCGCTGGTCCGCAAAGAGACCGCGCTAGCCGAGCGCGAGAAGAGCGCTGAAACGTGGAACAGCTGGTTCCGATTCACCTACCTGGCGCACGCCATCCTCCCCAAAACCGGGGAGACCAAGGACATGATGGTCCGCTGGTCGGACCCCAACGGGGATATCAGCAGATTTGTCGACGCGATGGGAAGCGGCGGCCGCAACCAGGATGGCCCCGTGCGCGGACCAAGCCGGCGCATCCAACGGCAGATGGAGCAGGTCCTCCGCCAACAGAACACGCCGTGGTACGTATTCGGCACCTCACTCGCATTCGAAGCCATCGTGCTCGGAGCCGCGTGCGTCATCTTCGCCCGCCGCGACTTCTGACCACTTCTCGATCACCCCCCCGTCGCCGGCGCAAGCACGGTCGTGATCAGCTCCACGGTTGCGGCGTCCCCGTTCCCCTCCGCGTGCGCCTTGGCCAGGCGCAGAAACTCTGCGCGCCCCTCGACCTGCTTCATCATCGCCAGCGAGTCGGCGATCACCTGCACGGCTTCCTTTGAGTAGCGCTTGTCGTTGGGAAGGTTCACCAGCAGGTCCAGCGCCTTTCCCGGCTCGTTGCGCCGCTTGTGGGTCTTCGCCTCTGCCAGCCGCCACTTGAAGCTCTCCGGCTCGATCGCGCGCGCCTTGGCCAAGTGCTGCAGCGCAAGGTCGAGGTGGTTGGCCCGCAGCTCGAGCTCGCCCATGGACCCCCACGCCGCCGCCAGTTCCGGGTTCAGCACCGTCGCGGTGAGCAGGCTCGTCATGGCTTCGCGTTCCTTGCCCGCCTTGATCTGCACCATCCCCAGGTAGAGCGGATGGATCGGGTTCTTCGGGTCAAGGTCCTGCGCCCGCCCGTACCGCTCGATCGCCAGCTCAACCTTCCCAGCGGCGTTCGCCACCGTGCCCGCCTCAGCGTGCAGCGCCGCCGTCTCCTTCCCAAGCAGGAGGGCCGCTTCGTACGCCGCGGAGCTCTTGAGCCACTCTTTCTGCAGCGAGTAGGCACGGGCCAGGGCCAGCCGCAGCTCCTGGTCCTGCGGATAGGCCTCGATCGCCGGCAGCAGCACAGCCACCGCCTCGCTCCCCTTGCCCTCGGTGATCAGCGGATCGACGCGCAGCAGTGTCTCGCTCGCGGTCGGCCCCGTGGCACCCTTGCGCGCCCCCTCTTCCGCCGGCGTCTCCCGCGCGATCGAGACGACCGCGTACACGGCGACACCGGCGACGGCGAGCAGGGCGACCACCGCGATGACGGCGGCGCTCGAACGGGCGGAACGGCAAAGCGGTTGAGCCTGCATAGGAAAGCGTAGATCGGCCCACGCGCGCCGCAGCCGTGAGTGACACTCCCTCCCCAGAGGGCAGAGGCCTGGGGTAGGGGTTTGGCTTGAAGTTCAAATCACCGGCTTTCATCCAAATCCGCGGTCATCGCACAGAGCGGTCCCGGCACCCCTCCCCTCTACACTCCCTCCCTCTTATGTCCACCCAGCCCACCCATCCCGGCCCCACAACCCCGCCCGCCCCCGCGGCGCTCCCCGCGCAGTTCGTACCCGCGGAGCACGAGGACGTCATCCGGACCCGCTGGGAGGCCGCAAAGGCATTCCACGCCGACCCGCAGCGCGTGCTGAAGGGGGAGGCTGAGCCGTTCGCCATCGTCATCCCGCCGCCGAACGTGACCGCCGCGCTGCACCTTGGGCACGCGCTGAACAACACGCTCCAGGACATCCTCGCCCGCACCGCCCGCATGCGCGGGTTCGAGACGCTCTGGATGCCCGGCACCGACCACGCGGGCATCGCCACCCAGGCGGTGGTCGAGAAGCGCGTGCAGAAGGAAGAGAACAAACGCCGCAAGGATTTCACGCGCGAGGCGTTCGTCGCCAAGATCCAGGCGTTCAAGGACGAGTACGAGGCCGTCATCACCAACCAGCTCAAGCTGATGGGGTGCTCGTGCGACTGGGACCGCCAGCGGTTCACCATGGACGAGCAGTGCGCCCGCGCGGTCTACGAGGCCTTCTTCCGGCTCTTCAAGGACGGCCTGATCTACCGCGGCAAGCGCCTGGTGAACTGGGACCCGGCGCTGCAGACCGCCGTCGCTGACGACGAGTGCTACGACGCGGAGGTGGACGGCGCGTTCTACTACCTGCGCTACCCGCTGGTGCACGCCGGCACGCAGGACGTAGCGATCAAGACCGGCGGCCGTGAGGACGTGGACCCGGTGCCTGTGACGTGGGGCGAGCTCGCCCGCCGCGGCTACCCCGGCGCGGCCGATCAGGACGCCGACGAGGCGGCGTGGGTGACCGTCGCCACGACGCGCCCGGAGACGTACCTCGCCGACACGGCGGTGGGCATCAACCCGCACGACCCGCGGGCCCGCGCCCTCCGCGGCCTGTTCGTCGAGCTGCCGCTGGTGGGTCGCATCATCCCGGTGATCGAGGACAGCTACGTCGTGCTGCCGAAAGCGATCGCCGAGCAGCTCGGACGCGACGAGGAGGCGAACGACCCCAAGGCGGGGATGGCGACGGGCTTCCTGAAGGTGACGCCGGGGCACGACCCCAACGACTACGAGATCGGCCGCCGGCACGGGTTGCCGGTGGTGAACATGATGTCGCCCGACGGCCGCGTGAGCAACGAGCACGACTGGGATGGGCTCGAGATTCCCCACAACCTCCTCGGCAAGAAGATGGCCGAGGCGCGGAAGATGGTGGTGGAGGAGTTCAAGTCGCGCAGCCTGCTGGAGAGCACCCGCCCCCACCGCCACAGCCTCAAGCACAGCGACCGCAGCAAGGCGATCATCGAGCCGTACCTGAGCGACCAGTGGTATGTGAAGGTGACCGACCCGCGCATGGCCAAAGCGGCCAACGAGGTGCTCGACAAGAGCCCCGAGCGCAAGCTCGGGCGCGATGCCGCCCCGAGCGGGAACACCGTCACGTTCCACCCCCCGCGCTACGCCAAGACCTACGAGCAATGGCACGACAACATCCGCGACTGGTGCATCAGCCGCCAGCTCTGGTGGGGGCACCGGATTCCGGTATGGACCAAAACCATCAGCATCAACAATGGGTACGTATCGGATGAGCTTGCAGCAGGACTTGCGGCTGCCCTAGCAACCTCTCCCGATGCACTAGTTCTGTCGACACCCGTTGGCGAATGGCGCCCGACCAACTGGAGCGGGGCGAATAAGAATCCTGATGATGGACAGCACACGCTCTTCGTGTGTTTGCGCACTGAAACCGTGAACCTCGACCCCAGCTTCCAGATCCCCGTATCGGCAGTGCCGGAAGAGCTTGAACGTGTCGGTTTTGCCCAAGACCCCGACGTCCTCGACACCTGGTTCTCCTCCGCCCTCTGGCCCATGTCCACTATGGGCTGGCCGGAGAAGACCCCGCTCCTCCAGGCCTTCAACCCCACCACCACCCTCTGCACCGCCCGCGAGATCATCACCCTCTGGGTCAGCCGCATGGTCATGTTCAACCGCTATTTCCTGCCCGAGGCGTGGCCGAAGACCGGCGCGGCTGATCAAGGCAACGGGCGCGGGCCGGTGCCGTTCCGCAACGTCGTCGTCCACGCCGTCATCCAGGATGGCGAGGGGCGCAAGATGTCCAAGACCCTCGGCAACGGCGTCGACCCCCTCGACGTCATCGCCACCCACGGCTCTGACGCGATGCGGTTCACGCTCGTGCACATGACGACGCAGACGCAGGACGTCCGCATGCCGGTGGAGAAAGACTCCAAGACCGGACGCAACACGAGCAGGAAATTCGATCTTGGCCGTTCGCTGGTCAACAAGCTCTGGAACGCGACGACCGGCGTGGCCCTGCGCAACATGCCCGCGCAAGGAGTGGCCGCACCCACCAAGCCCGTCAACATCAAGTCGCTCTCCACCGCCGACCGCTGGCTCCTCTCGCGCCTCGAAGCCACCGTCCGCGCGGTCAACGCCGCTATCGACAACTACGAGTACAGCGACTACGCCAACGCCCTCTACGACTTCATCTACCGCGACCTGTGCGACTGGTACCTCGAGGCCGTCAAGCCCACGCTCAAGAGCGACCCCAACCAGCAGGCGGTGCTCGCCCGCACGATCGACGCGGTGCTCCGCCTGGCGCACCCGGCGATGCCGTACATCACCGAGGCCCTCTGGCCGCACGTGAAGGACCTGCCCGTCGCGCCGATCGCCGAACTCGCGCTGGCAGCCTCGCGCAAGGGCGGTGTTCTCTGCACGGCCGGCTGGCCAGCCGCCGCCCCGTCGCTCAGCGACCCCGCGGCCGAGGCGGAGTTCGACCGCCTGCGGGCGTTCGTCACCGCCGTACGCGAGGTACGTTCGGAGCACAAGGTGCCGCCGAAGCGTCGGATAACCGCGCACGTTCCGTCCGCGCTGCACAAAGAGCTCTCCGCCGGCACCGCCGCCGACGCATTGAGCTGGGCGTACGCGCTCGCCGGGATCTCGAGCGTCCGGGCCGATAACCCCCCAGCCGGCACGCCCGCGGTCAGGATCCGCGTCCTCGACCACGACGTCACGCTGACCGACCTCGCCGACGTGATCGACGCGGGCGCGGAGGCCGAGCGCAAGACCAAGGAGATTTCAGAAAAGCGCAAGGAAATCGATATCTTACAGGCCCGTCTGAATAACCCCGGGTATGTTGAGCGGGCCCCTGCCAAACTGATCGAGGAAACGAAATCCAAGCTCCAGAAGCTCCAAAACGAACTGGCCTCGCTGCTCTGACGGCGCTGGCCCTGCTCGCCGCCTGCTCGCAGCAGGCCGGCCGCGCGCCCGTCACACAGCCCGCCGCCGCCGTTGCGCCCGCGTTCACCGCCATCCCCGGCACGCCGCCCGCCTACGCGCCCGGCGACCCCGCCGTCAGCGTCATCCGGCAGGTCCAGCCCTGGTCCTTCAACAGCGACAAGGGCAAGTCGCTCACCACGGACAACTTCGTCATCTACACCACCGAGCGCTCGAACACCATCACCCAGCGAATGCCCGCCTTCCTCGAGGCGGCGCTCACCAACTACCGCACCGCCGTCGGCCCGCTCCCCGCTCCCGCCCGCCCGCTCGACGTCTACGTCATGAACGACCGCGCCCAGTGGCAGGCCCTCACGCTGAGCGTGCTCGGCGAGCGCGGCCGCGCCGTCGTCAACGGCATCCGTCGCGGCGGCTTCACCACTCAGGGCAAGAGCCTCCTGTTCGACATCGGCTCCTTCGACACCATGTCGATCGCCGCGCATGAGGCTTGGCACGCCTACACGCAGACCACCTTCGTCGAGACGCTGCCGATGTGGGCAGAGGAAGGCGTCGCGACCTTCATGGAGGGTCACCGCTGGAACGGCGGCGCGCCGCAGTTCTCCGGTTGGGCCAACATCGCCCGCTTCGACCGCCTCCGCGTCGCCGTGAAGGACAACGGCCTGATGCCGCTGGAAGCCGTCCTCGCGAGTTCACCCAACCAGATGATCGGCATGAAGGGCACCCTCGGCGAACGCGCGGCCGCCGCGGGCATCACTCCCGCGTCAGGCGGCACCGACGGCCCGATCCTCTGGTACGCCCAGGTCTGGGCGCTGATCCACTTCCTCAACGAAGGGGAGAACGGCAAGTACAAGCGCGCGTTCGAGCGCATGATCCAGGACGCCGCGGGGGGTCAGCTCCGCGCCACGGTCATGGCCAACCTCAAGCAGGCCGCCGACCCCTCGCGTCCGCGCCTGCTCGCCTCCACGCACCCCACCGAATCGTTCCGCGCCTACTTCGGCTACGACATCAGCGCCATCGGCGCCGAATACGACCGCTTCTGCCGTCAGATGGTCAAGGTCGGTTCCCGCGAGGCCGTCACGCTGGGTAAGTCGCCGTTTGAATCCGTCGGCCAATAACAGCCGTGGCACTCGTCGTGCCGCCCGGAATCCTCCCAATCTCGTGCCCGAACACCGGTTTCGCACCACGAAACAGTGGTCCTCGCCGCCGTAATGGTTTACATTCTGCCCGGTGAGCCGGCCGTGCGCGCTGCCCTCCCGCAAAGGTCCCGATGCCAAGCAAGCCGGAAACCCGGTCCTCTGTCGTCCTGCTCGGCGCTCTCGCCGGGTCGCTGTGCGCACTCGCTCCCGCCGCCGCCCAGGACAGCCCGGCGTACCTCCAGCTCTTCGAAACCAGTTGGACCAACATCGAGGCCCGCACGCCCGACATCTTCACGGCGGGGTACAGCGCGCTCTGGCTTCCGCCCGCGACCAAGGCGTCTGACGGCTCGCCCGGCTACGACCCGTGGGACCGTTTCGACCTCGGCACGCCGACCAGCCCCACCATTTACGGCACCGAGGTCGGCTTCCGGCAGATGGTCAGCGAGCTCCACTTCGCCAACCAGCAGGTCACTGTCGATCTCATCATGAACCACAACGGCGGGCGTTCCAGCAACAGCGCCTTCATCGCCGACGGCGCCTGGCCCGGGTTCTATCTTCCCGGCAACGCCAACGCGGCGAACTTCTGGGGCGACTTCCACAACGGTCAGACCCAGAGTGAGAACCCCGGCGGCGCGAACTACAACCTGTGGGACGGCGACCTCGTCGGCCTGATCGACATCAACCAGTCATCCAACTTCAGCTTCATCCGCCACCCCGTCGGCGCGAACCCGCAGAACATCCCGCCCGGCCTGGTCCGCAACCGCCCCAACCCTGCCAACGCCCGGCTCTACCCAGACCGCAACCTCGCGCCGCTCACCTTCGTCAACACCGGGCGCGGCGGCAACCAGAACTGGACCGTCTACCCCTTCAACACGGCCGACCCGATGCAGGGCGACCCCATCGCCGAGAACGGCACCGGTCTGCTCCTCCGAGCCACCCAGTGGCTCATGGACGAGCACAAGGTCGACGGCTTCCGCCTCGACGCCGCCAAGCACATCCCGCAGTGGTTCTGGGATCAGTACTGGGACGCAATCGTCTTCAACCGCCGGACCACGCCGGCGGGCCAGCAGGCGATCCCGTTCTCCTTCGTCGAGGCGGTCGACAGCAACACCTCAATCCAGACATACATCCGCAAGTTCGACGGCATCGGCAACCGCGACGCACTCGACCTCAACGAGGCAGGCGCACTGCGCGACATCCGCTCCGCCAACGGCTTCGGCTCCTGGCAGAATCCCATCAACGCATCCGTCGATCGCCAGGACGACGGCAACAACAACGGCACGCAGGGCGTCCACCACGTCTACAGCCACGACAACGGCTCCGTTGGCAGCGGCGGCTCTGCCCCCGCCCTCCCCGCGCCAAGCCAGTACGCCCTGCCGCAGAACGCCTACGCGCTCCTCCGCTCTGGTGTGCCGATCATCTACTACAACGGGCGCGAGATGCACGACCGCTTTCAGAACCGCGGATTCTGGCCGCGCGAAGGCAACCCCACCGCTCTAGGCAACCTCGACGCCAACCTCACGCGCCTGGTGCAGATCCGCGCCGGCCACGCTCGTGGCGACATGTTCGTCCTCAACGGCCCTGGCTCTGACGCCTCGATCCAAGGTCTCAACGACGTGCTCATCTTCGAGCGCGGCAACACGGCCGCCGCCAACCTGCTCGTCGGCGTCAACGACCGCTACGACAACGGGTACGACTCGCGTGACGTGACAACCCGCTTCCCGCCGGGCACCATCCTGCAGGAGCTTTCCGGCACCGCGACCGATCCCTCCGTCGATCCCAACAACGACATCCCCGACACCGTCACCGTCGGCGCCAACGGCCGCGTGACCATCCGCGTTCCGCGCAACGCAAACCCCGGCGGAGCCCAGCACCACCGCGGCTACGTGGCGTACGGACCCGCGGCCCCCGCAGGCGTCCTCTCCGTCGCGCCCGTCGCGTCAACGCTCCCGCCCGACGCCGTTTCCGTCCCTGCCTACCGCCGCCGCCTCACGCCCGTCGAAGTCGTCACCGACACCGCGTTCGAGCTCCGCCTCGCTACGACCAAAGCAATCGCGACCGACGCCAACTTCGACGACTTCGCAGTGTTCCGCATCAACCAGGGTTTCGCCGACCTCAACGGCAACGGTATCGTCGACCAGCTCCCCCCCGGCGCGACCGTTGACGCCGGCTACGAGCAGTTCCTGACGCAGTCCTCACCCATCAGCGGGCCCACCGGCACCGGCACCACCGGTCTCTACCGGCAGTTCATCGACACCACGCTGCTCCCTGAAGGCTTTAACTACATCAGCATCATCGCCTACCGCCGGCGCACCGACGGCGGCCTCCCCATCTTCAAGGAGTTCCGCAAGGTCGTCTACATCGACCGCCTCCCTCCGCAGGCGACGCTGCTTGACAACCCCGCGGCCTCCAACGGGAACTTTGAGTTCCGCGTCCAGACCACCGACCGCACCGTCAACGCGGTCCACATCCTCGTCAACGTCCCCGTCGGTGTCGACCCCGTGCCCCTCTGCAACGGCTCGAACCAGGCTACTCAGTACGACCGGCTCGAGTGGCGCCGCAACGTCGGCACCCTCCCGACCGGCAGCAACTCCCTCACCGTCGTGGCGTTCGAGAAGACCGGTCGCGCCGGCGCAACCCGCTACAACAACATCTCGATCACACTCGGTTCCGGCGACGTCAACCGCGACGGCACCCTCACCATCGACGACCTCTACGCATCCTGGGCGCTCGGCGCCGCCTACCAGGCCGAGGCCGACATGAACCGCAACGGCTTCATGGACGCCAACGACCGCCGCATCCTCGAGGCCGATCTCCGCGCCGCCGAAGCCGCCTCCATGGCCGGCTCGCAGCGCTGATCTCCGCTCGCCGCCGATACAGTTCCGCACACCCAGACGGAACGACCGCATGACCATCCGCGCGACCTCTCTCCGCACCGTCCTGTGCACCCTGTTCCTCGCGGCCGCCGCCCACGGCGCGCCCCCTACCGACGAGCAGGTCGACGCCTTCATCGCGCGCGTCAAGGCCGTCCCGCCCCTGACCGTCCGCACGCAGGCCGCCATCGCCGCCGCAAACAAGGCTCGCGCCGAAGCGATCACCGCGGGCCTCAAGGACCTGTCTCTCGCCCAGGCCAGCGTTGCGCAGCTGGAGCGCCTCGCCTTGTCGAGCGTCGCCGTCGGCAGCGCAGAGGTCTCCGCGATCGTCACTCCGCGGCTGACCGAACTGGCCAAGGACCCCGGGGTGTCGGGGGCCTGCGCGGCCGAGCTGCGTCTGGTCTACTTCACGCCCTACGTCCCCGCCCCCGCGGGCGCACCCGCCGCCGCGCGCACCAAGGCCGTCAACGACTGGTACGAGGCGGCGCGCCCAGTTCTCAAGGAAGCGTTCACCCACCCCGCCGCCCTCGAGCTCGTGAAGGCGGGAAAAGGATCAGCACTCTTTGCCCGCCTCGGCGCTTCTCCCGCCCACGCCATCCGCGAAGACGACCTGCTCCGCGACGCCGAGCGCCTGCTGGTGCCGGAGATGTCCATCGACGCCGCCGCGGCCCTTGGAAGCGTGATCACCAAGCTTGCTGACCGCGACCTCCGGCTCGACAAACCCCGCCGCAACCACCTGCTCGACCGCATCGCCGCCGCCGTCGAAGGGCCGCTCGCACGTCCGATCCCCGCCGGAAAGGAACGCACCGCCGAGTTCGCCCGCAACACCGCCCTCCGCGCCCGCAGCGCTTTTGCCCGTGGCGAGCTCATCGGCTCGCCCGCTCCGGCCGTCCCTTTCTCCTGGAGCAGCGATCCCAAGCTTACGAGCCTCGCCGACGTCACGGGCGCCGGCGGCTCCATCGTCATCGTCGAGTTCTGGGCGGCACGCTTCGACAGCTGCGCCGTCGCCATCCCCTACATGCGTCGGCTCGCCGACCACTACGCCCAGGCGGACTCGCCCGTCCGCATCATCAGCATCACCAGCCCCCAAGGCATCCACATCACACGCTCGCTGGACGCATCCGTCAAGCCCACGCGCATCGACTGCCGCGCCGATCCGGCAAAGGAGTACGCCTTGATGCCGCAGTTCATGACCGACATGGGCATCACCTGGCCAGTCGCCTTCACGCCCGACGGCTGCTTCAACCCCAACTTCGGTGTCCAGGGAATCCCGCACATCGCTGTGATCGACGCCGCAGGCAAGGTCCGCTACAACGAGCTCCGCCCCTTCACCGCCGCCGACTACAAGGCCTTCGCCGGGCAGATCGACGCCCTGCTGCGTGAAGCTGGCCTCCCCGTCCCCACCAAGCCGCTCCCCGAACCCCCGCCTCCGCCTGCTCCGCCCACCGCCCCGCCGGCCGCCCCGGCCTCCGGTACGCAGGCCCCCGCACCGCCAACAAAGTAGCGCCAGGCTCGGGAATTGCGCCAGATCCACGCAGCCGCTCCGTACGAAGGCGAGACACGCCTTCTTACGGAGCCTCCCAGATGCCCCCCTGCACCCGCCCGACCCTCCCGTCGTTCCTGGTCGCCGCCGCCATCGCCGCCCCCTTGGCGCTCGCCCAACAGCCGGAAGGCACGGCCCCGCCGACGCAACCCACCGGCAGGCTCTCTCCCCGGCCTCCCCGCGCCGCCACCGAGCCGGGCAAGCTCCTCTCCGTCGAGTTCAACGGCGGAACGCTGGCGCAGTTTGTCGAAGCCGTCAAGGCCGCCAGCCCCGACCCCATCAACGTCATCGTCCCCGCCGAGCTGTCGCGCATCAGCGTCCCGGCCGTCTCGCTCAAGAGCCTCTCCCCGATGATGGCGCTGCAGTCGCTGGAGTTCGCCGTCAACCGCGCATCCGCCATCGGCGGGGCGCGCGGCATCGAGCAGGCCGGCGCCGTCGGACAGATCCGCGTCGTGCAGCTCAACACCGAGAACGGGAACAACGCCGCCAGCGGCAGTGCGCCCACCTTCGCCGTCTCCTACGAGCGCGCGATGACCCACCCCCAGCACGCCATTAACGCCGCCAGCGCCGCTGCTCTCTCCACGCGCGTCTTCTCGGTGCGTGAGCTCCTCGCCGTCAAGGAGCAGCAGGACGTCCCCGGGCTCACCCTCGACCAGATCGTCCAGCCCGTCGAGACCGCCCTGTCCGTCGACGCCGGCGATGCGCCCGGCGATGAAGCGCCCCGCGTCATGGTCCACCGCGAGTCCAACCTCATCATCGTCCGCGGCACCCAGCGTCAGACCGAGCTCACCCGCCAGGTGCTCGACCGCCTGCGCGAGGACGTCGAGGTCGCCCGCGACCGTGCCCGCCCCGAGGCCGACTTCCGCCGCGCCATGGAGGAGATCACGGCCCAGCGCGCCGCCGAAGAAGCCACCGCCGAGCGCCTGATGATCAGCGCCTCCAAGCAGCTCCAGGCCGCCGAGCAGCGTTT
>DASPMT010000396.1:0-3152 GCA_035626935.1 Phycisphaerales bacterium
TCCCCGCCCACCAGTTGCGCAGCAGCGGCTGCGCGGGGCCGTCGCCGTCAGGGTCCTGCTCGAGCCCCGCACGGACCGCCTTCGGGTCGATGGTGGTCTCGACGCTGACGGCGGCCTTGTCGAACGGCGCAGCGGCGGGCATGAACTTGGCCAGACCCTCGATGGTCGTCACATCCGCGTCGTGGACGGTGCTCATGAACGGATGGGCGATGGGCTTGACGACACCGGCCAGCTTGGGCGGGAGGTAATACTGACCCTTTGTACCGGCTTCACCCGGGGCACCGGAGGTCAGCTCCGGCGGAAGACCGGGCGGTGCAAAGGCGAGCGTCGGCGATGGTGCGACCGGACCGGTCGAACGCTCTTGGTACTCGTTGAGAAGGTCCTTCGGGCGGTTGAGCGCCTCGGGGGTGTTGACGTCCGTTTTGCGCATCTGGTCGGCGAGCTGGCGCGCCTTGTCCCTGATCCGGTCGTAGGCCTTGTCGGCGGGCAGTTCCTCGGCGCCCACCTTGACGGTGCCGGACCCGCCGGCAAGCTGCCAGGCGACCACGCCGGTCAGGCCGGCCGCGGCGACGGCGAGGAAGATCTTCTCGATGTGTCTCTCGAACGGGTTGATTCCTCGGACTGCCATATGGATCACCCTTCTGCTGGCCCCGCGCTCCATGAGTGGCGCGGGGGAATGTTCGTGTGCCGGAGCGAGTCTGAACGAGCCAAACGATCAGCCGCCGACAGATCCGGCGCGCCGGCCGGTGGGCTGAGGAACGGCCGGTGCCGGAGCGGCGCCGGGAGCGGGCGAAGCGCCGGGAACGGCGTTGGGGTCGCCGCTCTCAAGCCCCAGAGCGACGCGCACGTCCTTGGGCATCAGGTCCTTGGTCCACTCGCGCAGCCAGAGCGCCTCAATGCTCATGTCGACGCGGGTGACGCCGTCTTCACCGTAGTAGTAACCGTCCCGCAGGTCGTTCGCCAGGTCGACCTTGCCAAGCTTCACCTTCGTGACGGTCATGAGGTTGGTCTTCGCGAGCGCGTCGAAGAAGCGCGGCAAGTCCTTGGTCGCCACCACGCAAACCATGTTCACGTTCACTACGTCGTAGAGGCTGCCGGTCTTGCGCCCGGTGAGCGACTTGGTGTAGTCGGGTCCGTCGAACGCTGCCGCCGGCGCGGCGGCAGGATCAACGGGCGTAGCGCCCGTCTGGGGCGGCGGGAGGACAGGATCGACGATCAGGCGCTCGATGCGCTTGACGACGCTCTTGCTCACGCCGAGGTCCTTCGCCGAAGCGTTGGCGTCTGCGACGGCCGTCATGATGTCCTGCATGGTCCAATACTGGACCTGCCATTCCCACAGCTGCGTCGGTGTCGGCGTTTCGGTCTCGATAACCGGGGGGAGAGTGAAGATCGCCGGCGTCGCGTAGACGCTCAGCTTTTCTCCCCACTGCCGGTAGGCGCCCATGCGGTCCTTCAGGAGCGTCTCGGTGAGCTGCCGGCGCTTCTCCTCCGGCAGTTGGTCCTCGGCGTTGGCAGCGCCGGCGTTGGTCCCAAGCTCGCGCTGGAGAAAATTGTTTTTCGTCTCGGCGAGCCGGGCCGCGACGTCGGTCGCCGGCATCGGCGGTTTGGCGTTGATCATCTCGAGCAGGGCCGTGACGGCCTCGCCGACGTAGACGCGCCGGAACTGCTTGGCGAGCGCGAGGTTGGTCTCGCTGAGGTTCGGGAAGACGTTGTCGAGCAGGGGCTTGCGGCCACCCTTGTTGTGCTCGACGGCCTTGCTTACGACGCCGGTGGCGGACGCCTCCTGGCGGTTGAGCGCCTCCTCAAACTTCTTGATGACCCCCTCATTCGGCTGATATGTCAGTTCGATCGCCGGCTCATTGGGAACCACCGGCGGTACCTTGTATGGGACCGCGGTCGAGAGGAAGTCCTGGCTGTCCTTCTTCACCTGCTCCTCAAACGCGGCGTGCCGGCTGGTGATCATCCCCAGCGCGAAGTACACCATGGCCGGGACCAGAAGGAGCGCGATCACCAGAAAAGCCACCAGCGACCAGCGGTTCTTCATCCAGGCCGTCGCGTTCTTGACCTCAAACTTGCCTTTGCTCACTTGGCAGCCTCCTTCATGGACGACAGGACGGCGTCCCAGGTGATCAGGTACTCGGTGACGCTGGAACCAGGTGCCATGCCCCCGATCGGCGGGAGCGGAGCCACCTTCTCGACATCGTCAGAGCCGGGCGTCTGACCGCCCGGTCCGCTCAAACCCGGTGGCAGGGGTGGACGTTCGCGCGGACCGGGAGCGGGAAGGAGGCCTCCCGGCTGCGGGCCGCCGGGCGCAACCGCCGGCCTGCGGCCCGGGTTTCCAGCGGGCGGCGGGGTGTTAAAGCCGGGCAGACGGTTACCGCCGCCCGAGCTCGGCGGATTGCCGGGGGTGGAAGCGCCCGAGCCGTCGACGGTGCTCGTCGACTGGAACGCCCAGCGCGGGTTCTTGATCTCGTACTCGTTGTGGCGCTTGGCGTTTTTCAACAGCCAGCCCTGGAGTTGGCGCTCCATGAAGGCGTCGCTGACACCGACGGGCCGGTTGACCGCGACGCGCATGGTCACCTTGATCGTGCCGCGCGCCGACGGATCGGCTGCCACAGGCTGGTTGGTGACGGGGTCGATCGCTCCGGCACCGGGGGGCGCATAGGTGGCGTCGAGCTCTCGGAAATCGAGCGTCGGAGCGCCGCTTGGATCAGCGCCGAGCTGCGACAGGTTCCCCGTCGCGGCCGCCAGCATGGTTGCGGCATCGTCAACCACCAGCGGCATGAAGTTGCGGTCGACGACCGCCTGCAGCATGCCGACGGCGCGCGGATCGGGCTTGTAGTCGCTCTCGACTGCGGTCCACATCCCTTTAAGCCGGTTCTTCTCGGCGCGGGTGTCGTCGATCGCCTTCTTTACCGCCGGGTCCACCGTCGGGTTGGCGAAGATCGGACGGATGAACATCGCGGCGCCGGCGAGCAGCGCAAGCACCGCCGCGGCCGTGAACCACTTGGTCTTCTCTCGCCACATCGCCTCTTTCACGACGGTCATCGGCATCAAGTTGGCGTCGATGATCTCGTTGCCCAGACCCTGGAGGGCGAGGCCGAAGGCGGTCGCCAGCTGCGGCGCGTGGCCCTGGAAGGCGGCTTCCTTGT
>DASPMT010000397.1:0-3487 GCA_035626935.1 Phycisphaerales bacterium
AGCACCCAGTCCTGCGTCCAGTCCACCGCGCCCCAGCGAGCAACCAGGTGGCTCAGCGACAGCATCACCGGGATGAGCACGACAAACGCCGCTGCGGGCGCGGGCAGCCCCGTGAAGAACTTGCTCACCGGGGCGCCCAGCTTCTTCTTCTTGGCCTGCACCGTGAACCGGGCCAGCCTGATCGCCGCGCACATCGCGTAGATGATGGCGACGCCGTAGCCGAGCTCGTCCCCCTCGAACAGCTTCCACTTGAAGAGGATGAACGCCGGCGCGACGCCGAAGGAGACGAAGTCCGCGATCGAGTCGAACTTCTCTCCGAACCGGCTTGTCACTTTCAGCATCCGGGCCATGCGCCCGTCGAAGCCGTCGAGCAGGAACGACATCCCGATCAGGCCGATCGCCGTCGCGAGGTGGCGCTCGGGCGTCCAGCCGGGGACGGGGCTGAACGGCATGCCCGAGCTGGGATTGGGGTTGTATTTCAGCGCGAAGTAGATGCTGAACAGGCCGCAGCAGAACGCGCCGCCGGTCATCATGTTGGGGATCAGCTTCCGGAGCTCGACCTCGCGGCGCGAGCGCCCGTGCGGGTCCTGGAACGGCACCTTGCCGCCCGGCTCCATGAACTTCGGCTCAACGTTCGAGGACGGCACGGTCATCGGATACCCCCGGGGTGTGGCTCAAGCGGGCGACACGGCGTGAGCCGCCGCTGAAACGACGGTCACACCCGGCGCCTGCGGAAGCTTGGCGAGCACCGTCTCACCGCACACCGTCTTGTCGCCCACCTTGACGGCGACGGTTGACCCCGGCGGCAGGAAGATCTCGGCCCGGGACCCAAAGCGGATGAGGCCGTAGCGTTCGCCGGCGGCGATCTCCTGCCCTTCGCGCAGGTGGTTGACGATGCGGCGTGCAACAAGACCCGCGATCTGACTGAACACGATCGGACGTCCCGACCGATCGCGCATCAGCACCGCGCACCGCTCATTCTCAAGCGACGCCTTGTCGACCGAGGCGGTGAGGAACTTCCCCTGCGTGTAGCGGATCTTCTCGATCCGCCCCGACGCGACAGCGCGGTTCACGTGCACGTTGAAGACGTTCAGGAAGATGATCACCCGCGGCACGGGGGCCGAACCGATCTCCGGCACGTGCTGCACCAGCTCGGAAGGAAGCGGGCACTGGTCGATCTTGATCACAACACCATCGGCAGGGCTGATCACCGCGTCGGGGTCCTGCGGTGTCTTGCGATCGGGGTCGCGGAAGAAATAGAGGCACCAGCCGCAGAGCAGCAGCATCAGCACCAGCACCGCCCATCCGACCGGGGGCGAGAGCCACATCGCCACCGCCGTCAGCGCGGCCGCGATCGCGAAGAAGGGTCCGATGACAATCCAGCCGTCAGGAGCGATTTTCACGACGCAAGGGCCTTTCCCGGTCCGCCGGTGCGCGGCCGTCGGATCATCATAGGGACTTTGCGGCAGTGTCTCGGGAGGCCGACCCCCCCTAAACTCGGCCCTCGCGCGGCCCTGGTTGCCGCGCACCATATATGTCCAAACGCTCTTTGAAACCCTCTTCTCCGCCTCCGGTCCCGACCAGCTCTGGCGCGGGCGCTCCGGCCCCGCGCATCGCCGTCGTTGTCAGCCGGTACAACTGGACCGTGACGGGAAAGCTGCTGGAGGGGGCAAGGAAGGCGTTTGCATCCGCAACCGGATCACCGCTGCTCGACACCGACATCTACTTCGCCCCCGGCGCGTTCGAGGTCGTGGCGCTGTCGAACGCCGCCGCGGAGAGCCGCGTCTTCGACGGCGTAGTGGCCCTGGGGTGCATCATCAAGGGCGAGACCAGTCACGACGAGGTGCTCGGGCACGCGGTGACGCAGGCGCTCGCCAACATCCCGCTGGTGACGGGCGTGCCGGTGACGCTGGGCGTCCTCACGGTCAACACGCCGAAGCAGGCGGCCGCGCGGGCCGGCGGCAGGCACGGAAACAAGGGCGCCGAAGCGATGGGGGCTCTGCTGGCGACGCTCGCGGAGATGAAGCGGATCGACGCGCTCCGCGCCGGCAGCCCGCCGCGCTCGTTCGAGATCGACCTTTCGTCCCTGGCCGGCTCGCCCGACAAACTCATGGGGGGGCGCTAATGGCCACCAGCAAGACCGTCCGCCGACTCGCGTTCGCGGCCATGTTCCAGCTCGATGCGCGCAACGGCGCCGACGTCAACAGCGTGCGCGACAGCCTCGCCGAAGACGAGCCCCGCGCCGCCGACCTGGATGAAGCGATGAAGCTGGCCCTCGCGGCGTGGTCCGACCGCAACGCGGCCGATAAGGCGATGACCCGCCTCGCGCCGGCGTGGCCCGCCCACCGCCAGGCCTTGGCCGACCGCGCGATCCTGCGTCTGGGCCACTTCGAGCTGACCAAAGGCCGCACGCTCCCCGCGATCGAGACCTCCCCGCCAAAGGTGGTCATCAACGACATGGTGGCGCTCGCCAAGGAGTACAGCACCGAGAAGTCCCCGGCGTTCGTCAACGCCCTGCTCGACAAGATCCTCAAGGAGTCGGAAGCCGCAGAACCAAACGCCGCGCCCGCCTCCCCGGCTGTCGCTCCACCCGCCTCCGCAGGCCCATCAACCGCCGAAGGCGAGGGCTAATCCGTCCCTTCTGCTTCTCCTGACTTTCTTTACGTTCACTTTAACGTTCTCTCTATTCTGCCATGGGTCTCTTTTCCAAGGTCATTTCGAAGCTCGGCGGCGCCCTCACCAAGACGAAGGAGACCTTCGTCTACGGGCTCAAGTCGCTTATCCTCGGGCGCAAGCTCGACGAGGCCCTGATCGACGACGTGCAGCGCATGCTGCTGGAGGCCGACGTCGGCAACAAGGCGACGACGCAGCTCATCGACAAGGCCCGCGCCGACTTCCGCGCCGGCCGCATGAAGGACAGCGCGGCCCTGCTGGAGCACCTCAAGCACGGCCTGAAGGTGATGCTCGCGCATGGAGATGAAGCCGCCGGCTACAAGCCCGTGCCGCTCGCCACCAGCCCGGCCAAGCCAACAGTCTACCTCGTCACCGGCATCAACGGCGCGGGCAAGACCACCAGCATCGCCAAGCTCACCAGGCACCTGCGCGACCAGAACAAGACCGTCCTCCTTGGCGCCTGCGACACCTTCCGCGCCGGCGCTGTCCGCCAGCTCGAGATCTGGGGCGAACGCCTCGGCGTCGACGTCATCAAGGGCAACCCCGGCGCCGACCCCGCCGCCGTCGCCTTCGACGCCTGCAAGGCCGCCCTCGCCCGCGGCGTTGACGTCCTCATCATCGACACCGCCGGCCGCCTGCAGACGCAGGACCCGCTGATGCGTCAACTCGGCAAGATCAAGGGCGTCATCGCCCGAAACATCCCCGGCGCGCCGCACGACACGCTGCTGGTGCTCGACGCGACCACGGGCCAGAACGCGCTGCGTCAGGCCGAAGAGTTCGGGAAGGCCACAGGGGGAGGCGAAAGCCAAAGCGA
>DASPMT010000398.1:0-8372 GCA_035626935.1 Phycisphaerales bacterium
AGCGGCCACCACCGCCGAGAGCTTGTTGCCCAAAACGCATGCAGCAAGGAAGATGTTCCACAAGGCGCGGGCAGACATCGGCTTGGCAAAGTCCGCGTTCGAGAACGCCGCGACACGCCACTTTCCAAACTGGTCTGACGCCCATCGAGTGTTCCGCGGACCGCCAGAGGAACACCTGAAGTTCGTTGACGAGCCGGCGCCAGACCGCGAGTGACGGCCTCGCCCAACTTCCAAAGCAGGTTCTTTGATGCCGTGGGGGCGTGGACATCGCTCCACGCGCGGACTTGGGAGAGCCCCACGGAACCAGTCCGGTGCAGAGGCGATGCGCCTAAGGCCGGCGCGTGCCGCACTCGGGGCAGATCGCGCCCAGGGGGAGCCCCGTTTGGTCGTATCCGCAGGCGGCGCACGCGTTGGCAACCCGCGGCCAGAGCACCTCCTGCCAGTGGAGCAAGAGAACAGCGGCCCAAACCGCGAGCCCGGCCAGCCAGACGTGCGCGCTGCGGCGGTTGATCGCGAGCTGCGAACGCACCTGCATCAGGCTTGCCGCCCAACGGCGCTCGGGGTACTCGACGTGAATGATCTGACCGGGTGCGGCAATCCCTTCGGGAAGCCGCGGGGCCACACCCGGGTGCCTCAGCGCGAACGGCGTGGCCTGTGCCACCACGTGCGCATCGGCCTCAGCCTTCGTTCGTGGAGGCTGCAAAGGCTGCAAGGAGTCATCGACCCTCGTCTCCCCCAGCAGCCTGAAAGTGGCCCTGGTCGACACCACTACATCACGCCCTTCATCCACGCACTCGAAGTTCATGGTCACCAGCACGCCGCGCCCGTCTTCACCGGTGTACGCCGTGGTCAGCATGGTTGAAGTGAGCATGCCTTGGCGCCACCCCGCCGGAACCAGCCCATCGGCGAACCCCAACCCGATCAGCACGGCCACCACCACGAGGAACCCCACGGTCCACCACCGCAGCGACTTGGACGCCTTCGCACGCACCGGCGCAGTCTACTACCTCGCCATCCCCTCCCCTCCGTACCTTCGTTGTACGAAGCGCCTCTGCTTCGAGCTCGTTGAGATCGCGAAACGCGAAACCACGATCCCAGCAAGTGCGGCGCCATGACGACCATCGGGCCGCGTGTAGAGCCAGAAGGGCGTACTAGGGGGTGCCAGCCCGTATTCCTTCTGCGGAGCCGCCGGCGGCATGCGCAGCGAACGCGCATCAACGTCATTGCCGTGCGCGATAAACGCGAAACCGTGGCACGCCAGAGGCGGTGATCGCGCACCAAACGCGAAACCGCCCGGCGACGATGCGCGTTTCGCGCCCCCGAAAAAACGGGGCAGAATGACACGTGGGGGAGTGACGACGACCGCGAGGCCGACCTAACCCCCCTCCCCCCCGGGGGTCTAGCCAGAGTCCAAGCCAGTGACCGACAGAGCAATCGGGCCGGTGGGGGTGTGTTAGGCCGTAGTGCGGTTGAACCCACGGACACCGGTTGATGTAACCGCCGCTCTGCGTGGTTTTCGGGCTGCATTCGGCCATTTGCACCGGCTTTGCACCTGAAACGAAAGTCTGAGCATCGCCCCTAAGGTGGTCGCCAGCACCTGAGCGAAGCGGAAGACTGTTGCCGCAGAAGTCCGCACGCCTCCCGGTTGGCTTTTTCACAGTCACGCGCGTGCGCCCCCGGTCCATCCGACGACCGTTCCGAGCATCCAACCGGCCCCCCCTAATCAGGGGATTAAATCACGCTGTACAGTTCATGGAGAGAGCAGGCGACCAGCGGCAGCCGTCCAGCCTATCAGCAGGCGCGCAAGCGGCGCCGTCCGCTCCCGCCCGAGACCGCTCCAGCGGCCCACCCTGAGCGCAGACCGGCCCACCCACAGCGCGGCGCCCGCTGCCGCCCACGGTACGACCAGCGCGCCGCCCACTCGCTCTGCCATCACTGCGGGCACCAGGCGCAGCAGCAGGACCCGCACGCTCCTCAAAGGAATATGTACAAAATATATATTTTTCCTTGACGCTTGCCGATGCTGTGCTATCTTCATTCCATCGGCACCGCTCCCCACCGTGAAAGGTGCGGCAAGCCGATAAAACAACGTGGGCCGAGCGTGTATCAGACGCCCGGCCCCAAAGCACGCAGGAGTAGCCCGCATGCACCGTTCCTCAACCGTAGCCGCATTGACGACCGCCGCCCATACCGCCGGAGTCGTTGGCCGTTCTGCCACCGAGCCCGGGACCCTTCGCCTTGCCTCAGCGCTGGCGGGGGTTGACCTCTCGCCCGCGTTCACTCCCGCTCAGGCCCGCGCCACGCTGGCGCGGATGACCGAGTCGCGGCTCATGCTCGCCGCCCTCCGTGAGCAGGTGATCGGCACCATGGACCGCGTGCCGGATCGGTTCGACCCGATGAGCGAGGCGCGGGGGAAGGTGTGGCGCGCCCTTGACCGCGTGCGCAAGGCGCTCGACACCTACGCCGATGAGGTGGCGCGCGACGCTGCCGAGCATTTCCGCTTTACCGCCTGACACGATCACGACCCGCGCGAGCCACGGCCACGCTCCGTAACCACTCGGTAGCAGGACGCCACGGCTAACGCCCCTCGCGCGGGTTTCGGTTCGGGTGGTGCTGATTCCCCACCCGACGCACCGGCGGTAACCGGTGCGACGACCCGCGGTGAACGCCCGCCCTTGGTAGGACAAGGGCGGGCGGGGGCAGAAATGCCCCGCGCGGGTTTGGTGGATGGTGGCTGTAACCGCCATCCCGTGCCGGGTGCAACCGGCACGACGACCCGCGTAGCAAGGCGCACGACCCGACCAAGGCGGGGAGTGTGGGGCCGAAAGGCTCAGCGCGGGTTTCAGGGTGGCGACCGACGCCAAGGAGCCCGACGGATGAACGCAGCCCGCCTATGGGACAAACCCGCGCCAGCAGCCCCGGCCCTCGCCCTTGTGCCGGTCGCCTCACCGCCGCACGTGACGCGCCACGCCGGGAAAGCGATTCGGAACGCGCGGCCCGAGCTTGGGGAGCTTGTCGCCGCGGTCGGCCAGGGCTTTCGGAACCTTTGGCTTACCGGCCCGGCAGGGTCAGGTAAAACGACGCTCGCCCAAACGCTGGCGGAGGCGCTCGCCCAGCCCTTCGGCTTTCAATCCTTTGCCGCAGACAGCAGCGCGGGGAGCCTCATCGGCAGCGCGGATGCGCACGGGGTGTACCGGGAAACAGCATTCATCGAGGCTTACGAATCGGGCGGGGTCTATCTGCTGGACGAGATCGACGCGGCCCCGGCGGAGATTCTGGTAGCCGTGAACGCGGCGCTTGCGAACGGGCATCTAGCCCTACCGCGCCACAACGACCCCGCCCGGCGCATGATCACGCGGCACCCGCAAACCGTCATCATCGCGGCCGCGAACACCTACGGCACGGGACCAACGGCGCAATACGTCGGCCGCTCGCAGATCGACGCGGCCACCCTCGACCGGTTCGTCGGCGCAATCTTCACCATCGGATATGACGAGGCGCTAGAGCGCCGCCTTTGCACGGACGCCGACGTTTTGGAGGTGATCCACAACGCCCGGCGTGCCATCGACGCCGCCGGACTGCGCCGCATCCTGTCTACCCGCGCCGTAATCGCTGCCGCGCGGATGAACGCCGCCGGTTTGGAGATCCCCGCAATCCTCGACCGGCTCACGGTCGGATGGACCAGCGAGGAGAAGCGGAAGGCGGGTGTAGCGTGATCCCTCCCGCCGACATCACCCAGGACCGGACATACCGCCACTTTCCCAGCTTTGCCGCCTACGCCCGCGCTTGCATCGACACCGGACTATGCCAGCCCGCCGGGAACTCTGATTGGACGTTCGGCCACCACTGGCGCGACGCCGAGCAGTTTCTAGAGGCGATGGAGGCGGGGCGCGCCGAGCCCGGGGTTATGGCAATCGCCCGCCGCCTCAGGATCAGCGCCGCCGGAGCGATGACCAACAGCGAGGGACCGACGCGCCGCCGCCGGAGGGTGTGGGCCGAGCAGGGAGACGAGGTAGACGTAGATCGGATGCTTGCCGACAAACCGCGCGCATGGCAATGCACCGCCATTGGACGACCCGCCCCCATCGTGCGCATTCTGGCAATGTTCGATTGCAACGGCACCTGCAACACGGAGCAATTCGGAGCCGCCGCGGCAGCCGTGGCGCTCGCATCCGACGCCCTCGCCACCGCCGGGTATGCGTTTGAAGTGTGGGCGATCCAACACGGAACCGGCCTCAAGTGGGAGCGCATGCACACCGTTACCGCGTGCGTGAAGGGAGCGGGGGAGCCGCTGGACCTTGAGCGCGTCGCCAGCGTCTACACACTCGGAGCGATCCGGTATCTCGGATTCGGCCTCATCCGCCACGACATGCACCCCACCGACGTAGGCAGGTGCCGAACGCCCGACGCCGCAACGCTCGCCATCTGCAGCGCGACCGGCAGCATCCGCCCCGAGCAATTCAGCCCGAGCGGTATCGACGCGGACGCCATCGCCCGCGCCGCGCTCTCCCTCATCCCCGCCGCCGCGAGCAAACAGGAGACTGCGCATGTATGACAACCTCATTTGCAAGCACCCGCTACCCGATGGCAGCAATCCCGAGGGGCGGGGATTCCAGACCAAGGACACGGACGCCCAGCGCCTGGACACGTACACCATCACCGCCGAGGGGCGACTAGTCCACACGGAACGCGATTGGGAAGTTGTGCCCAAGGAGCAGCGACCGTACCCGAACGCTACGGGTTGGCGCGCGGCGCGAGGCTGCATGCGCGCAGTCAATCACCGCGACGTCGATACCAACTTTAGCGGCCAGATCAGTTTTTACGACGGCAGTATCGACTACACGGCCCGTTTCGGTAACGGGCAGCTTGTCGGCATCGTCGTCGGTCAGGAGTGGCACACGTGAACATCCGCACCACCATCGAAGAAATCCGCGCGCTCCCCAACATCGACGCTCGTGCCCGCATCGCGGCCCTGCCGGTGTGGGCCCGGAACCTCTCGACGTTCCGAGCGCTCGCCCAGGAGATCGACAGCCGGACCGGCCCACCCGCGCCGACTGCACCGACCACAGCCCCGACGCCCAGGCCCGAGCCGCGCGGCCAGGTTCCGACCGCCCATCCCGAGCCGAGCGCCGGCACGCTCGAAATCGTCCAATGGTGCGCCGCCGAGAAGATCCCCGCTGAGCTGGTCGGGCGCTGGGTGTGGGTGCGGTTCACCGAGAAGCCCGCGAAGGAGGTTACCGAGAAGCTCAAGGCCCGCGGGTTCCGGTTCGTCGGGAAGCGGCAGGCATGGGCGCACGACTGCGGCCACAAGAGCAGGCGCGGCAAGGGGGACCCGCGCGACAAATACGGAGCGATCGACGTTGAAGAGGCGGCCCGCACGCTGGCCGCGGCATGATGCGCACCGCGCGCCCGCCGGTTAGCACGCGGCCGCGTTCTGATGTCATCCGCAGCCAATGTGGATACGCGCCCACCCACTCAGCCCGCACCGAGAGACCGTGCGGCCGAACGAGGAATTCAAACCTTCTGACCGGAGAAGCGATCATGAGCGACACTCCAACTTGCGATGGCCGAATGGCGACACTCGCGCCGCACCCCCTGGCCCAAATGACCCCAGACCATTCATCCGATGAGCTTGAGAAGCTCGTGGCATCAATGAGAGAGGTCGGTTTTGGACATGCCAAGCCGATTGTTCTCTATGAGGGGAAGGTGCTGGACGGACGGCTTCGTCTCCGGGCGGCGGAGATTGCCGGCGTGGTGCCGTCATTCATTGAGTGGCGGCCGGTTTCGGTCGGGGACACACCTGCGGCGTTTGTTCTTCGCAACGCTCGATCTAGAAGCCCCTCTGTCGACAGTCGAGCTTCGCTTGAGGAGTCGTTCAAGACAGTCATTCAAGAGGCAAGCCGAGAGCGCGAACGGTCTCGCGAGGTCCTAGCGAGTGCACAGGGCGCAGCCGAGCCACCACGCTCCATTCTGCGGAATGTGTGGAATCCCGGGGACCCCTTCGAGGTGTTTGGCCTTCGTCGGCCACCACGATGCGCCGACGATCGACCGCCATCGACAAGCGAAAAGGCCAATCTGGAGGCCTGCAAGATCGTCTGTGAGCCGGGCATGACCCGCAGAGAGGTTCTTGCGCTGTTGGCAGAGGCAAAGCGTCGGCGCGACCAGAAGCTATGCACATTTCTCCAGTGCGGTCTGTTGCGCAAGCGGGGGTTCAACCCCGCCGCGATGACCTACACGCAGGCCGCCAGCCTCCTCAATTCGGGAGTGAAGCGATCATGAGCAGCAGCGGAACGTCGGAGCGAGCAGCTATCGATAGAGCATCACGCTTGCGCAGCGCCGCGGACGCGCTGGTCCGCAAAATCGAGCACTTGCGCGCGCCAAGGCTGGAGAACACTCCGAAGCGCGCGCTTCAGGGCATGGGTGCTCGTCTCGCAGCGGCGAATCTTGAACGGTTGCAGATTGCCTTGTGCGTCATGGCAAGTGCGCACGAGGATGGGCTTGTGCCGGCCGGTCTCCACCACTTGCGGACGCGTTCGGAGATCGAGCCGATGGTAACGAAGCGAATCGACTCTACAGGCTACTACCACGTCAAGGAGAGTGACAGCTTCCGCGACGAGAGCGAAACCGCCAAGTCCCTGCGAGCCTTCATCGACCAGCACAAGGGCGACAAGGAGCGACAGCGCGAAAGGGAGACCTCAATCGCGACCGCAGTCGCCCAGCTTGAAGGTGCGGTACGGTTTTCGGACATCCCAGGCTTCTTCCCAACTCCACCCGACATCATCGCAAAGATGATTGCGGCCGCGGCCCTTGAGCGTGACATGAAGGCGCTTGAGCCGAGCGCGGGCAAGGGCGACATCCTCGCCGCGCTTGAGGCGAAGGGGTGCAATGCGGTCGGGTTCGAAATCAACTGGACGCTTGCCGAAGTCTGCCAGAGGAAAGGCTTGCGCTGCGAGCGAGCCGATTTCATCGACGTAGAGCCGCTTCCCATTCTTGACCGGGTCGTGATGAACCCACCCTTTGAGAAGTTGCAAGATGCGAAGCATGTCCGTCGCGCTTTCGATTGGCTGAAACCCGGAGGGCGGATAGTGGCACTGGTTGCTGCGGGGACCCCAGACCACAGCCGTGCGTCATGGTTCCGTACGTGGCTTTCAGAAGTGGGCGCCGTGATCGAGCCGCTGCCGGCGGGCGCGTTTGCCGGTGCATTCAGATCGACCAATGTCGGCGTCGCGATGCTCATCATTGATCGGAACAGGGTCGGGGCCCACGAATGACATCCATATAGTTTCTAGGACGGCGCCGACGTGTGCCGGAGGAGGACTTATGCCAGGACGATCGAAGGGAACGAAAAAGACAAAGACCGTCGGCCGGCCCGCCTGGGTCCAGTTGAACAGTCGAGCAGCGGATGGGGTAAAAGAGAAGCTGGAGGAACTCGCGGAATTGCTGAGCAGCGAGCTCGGTGTCAATGCGAAGATCGCGGACGCGATCAACATCGCCGTGAACGAAGCGTTGGAGAGGCGTGGAGTTAAGAGGAGTGGGGCTCGGCACTGAGGCCGTGCCGCAGCGATCAGCGGGAGTACGTCATGCCACAACCGATCGTTGTCACACAGAAGCGCACGATGGTCAATGGCGCCACAGAAACCTATCGGATGTGGCGCGCGTCGTGGATCGATGATGAGGGTGTGCGCCGAGTCGTCAGCCTGGGCAATGCGGAAAAGGTGAGTGAGCGGGACGCAAAGGCCAAGCTCGCAGCGAAGATGCAGGCCAAGGCCAAGCCGTCAGCCGAGAGCGTCACCGTCGAATGGTGGGCCGGCGAGTGTCTCGCCGCGTGGCGGATAGACAAAGCTCAAAAGACCGTGTCGGACTACGTCCGTTCCCACGCGATGCTCGTCGACAAATGGGGACCTCGCCCACTCCGCAGCATCACCGACGCCGACGCCAAGAAGTGGATGAACGCCATCGAGGGGAGCCCGTACACCAAGCGCCGCTATGTGCTCATCGCCGCGGCGTGGTTCAACGAGGCGACCCGGATGCCGCGCAAGCAGAAGCCCTATCTGCTGTCCAGCCCGTTCGCAGACCTCGCCATCCCGTCACCCGGCGAGACGGGCGATGTGCGGTACATCACCGTGGCCGAGCGACGGGCGCTGCTGGAGGCGCTGCCGGACTCCAACTGGCGCGCCCTGGTCGCCCTCGCCGGTCTGTGCGGCATGCGCAACGAGGAGGCGTTCCACGTCAGGCCCGAGCACCTCAACCACGACAGCCGGGCCATCGTCGTACGGCTCCGCGAGGAGCGCCGCGGCAAGGGCGGGGGTACAAAGCAGGGGACGCGGCTGGTGCCGATGTCGCCGGCGGCCTACGCGCTGATCCGGGAGCGG
>DASPMT010000399.1:0-2678 GCA_035626935.1 Phycisphaerales bacterium
CAGTTCTCGCACCGCCTATCAAGGGGGTTCGCCACCCGTCATCACGGCTTTCCTAAGGCACCTTCACCGGGGGGTGCGATCGGGTCGATCTCGGGGTTGCGTCCGACTCCAGTCGACCCGGTCTGTGATCGCCCGATGCCGAAAACGCTCCCCGCCAAGCTGAGCTCGTTGACCTCCATACGCCGCCCGTGGGAGTCCGCGATCATCTCGGGCGGCGCCCTGATGACCGGGTGCTGGCTCGCGTGCATCGGCGCCCTCTCGGCCGCGGGCGTCAACGCGCAAGGCGCCGAGTACTGGCAGCGCGGGATCACCGCGGGCCTCGCCTCGGCGGTGATCCTCAGCGCCGGCTTCGGCCTGGTGATGTACCGCGTCCGCAAGCGCGAGGTGATGGGCGCCCGGTCCGTACAGGAGTCGATCGTCAACTCGCTCCGCAGCGAGGCGCAGCTCACCTCGCTGCTGCAGAGCGCCCCCATCGGGCTGGTCATCATGACCAACGACGGCTACGTCGTGCGCACCAACCGCGCGTTCCAGCAGATCGCCGGGCTCACAGAGGACGAGTGCCTCGGCACCGGCATCGGACGCGTCCTCCACCCCGACGACCGGAAGGCGATCACCGAGACGTGGCGCAAGGCCTCGGCCGCGCGCGAGCCGTACAAGTCTTCCCACCGCTTCCTGCAGCCCGACGGCTCCGTCCGCTGGGTTGAGTGCCGCGCTGTGCCAGTCATCCACGGCGGCGGGTCCAGCGGCTACGTCGCGGCCGTCACCGACGTCACCGAACGCGTCGAGCGCGACGCCGAGCTGAGCCGTTCTAACGACGAGCTCGTCGCCGCCAAGGCCGAGCTGCAGAAACACGCCGACGCCCTCGCCGCCCGCACGACGCAGCTCGAAACGGCGCGCAAGGAGGCCGAGCGCGCCAACCACGCCAAGAGCGACTTCCTGGCGAACATGAGCCACGAGATCCGCACCCCGATGACCGCCATCATCGGGTACGGCGACATGCTCCTGGACCCGACACAGTCCCCCGCCGAACGCATCGAGTGCGTGCAGACCATCCGGCGCTGCGGTCATCACCTGCTGGCGCTGATCAACGACATCCTCGACCTCTCGAAGATCGAAGCCGGGCGCCTCACGCCGGAACTGATCGAGTGCGCCCCGGGCAGCATCATCCAGGAGGTCAGCTCGCTCCTGCGCGGCAAAGCGCTGGAGAAGGGCATCGCCTTCGGCGTCGAGTTCAGCTCACCCGTCCCCGACCGCATCATCACCGACCCCACCCGCCTCAAGCAGGTGCTCACCAACCTCGTCGGCAACGCCATCAAGTTCACCGAGTCGGGCGGAGTCCGGATCGTCGCCCAGATGGTGACTGACCCCGCAAAGCCCGGCGATCTGCTGCAGGTGGACGTCATCGACACCGGCATCGGCGTCAAGCCCGACCAGCTCGCTCGCCTGTTTGAGCCGTTCAAGCAGGCCGACGAGTCGGTGACCCGCCGCTTCGGCGGCACCGGGCTCGGGCTTGCGATCTGCAAGAACCTCGCCGAGATCCTCGGCGGCACCATCACCGTCGACAGCACGCCCGGCGAGGGCAGCCGCTTCTCCGTCACCGTCGCCGCGGGACCTGTCGCCGGTGCCACCATGGTTCAGTCTCCCGCCGAGCTCAGGGCCAGGCGGCCGTCGGGGCCCTTGAACCTGGCGGCGGCCGAGAAGCGCCGGCTCAACGGACGCGTCCTGCTCGCAGAGGATGGCATCGACAATCAGCGCCTGATCTCCATGCTCCTGAGGCGCGCTGGCGCCGAAGTGGTCGTCGCGGACAACGGCCTTGCCGCCGCCGAGGCCGCGGCCGAGGCGGTCAAGAGCGGGCGTCCGTTCGGGCTGATCCTCATGGACATGCAGATGCCCGTGCTCGACGGGTACTCCGCGACCAGCCGCTTGCGCTCGGAGGGCTACCAAGGGCCGATCCTGGCACTCACCGCTCACGCCATGGCCGCAGACCGCGACCGGTCCATCCGCGCCGGCTGCGACGACTACCTGACCAAACCGATCGACCGAGCGCTGCTCACCGAGACGGTCCACGCCTGGCTGACGGGCGTCAAACGCCGCAACGGCGCGCGCTTCGCCGCCTAGCCTCGCTGCGTGCGGGTGATCAGGCTCGAAACCGTTGATTCAACCATGCTGGAGGTTCGCCGCCGTCTCCGCGCCGGCGAGCCTCCCCCCTTCACCGTCATCGCCGAAACTCAATCCGGCGGCGTCGGCCGCCACGGCCGACCATGGTCGAGCCCCCGCGGCGGGTGGTGGCTTACGACCGCCGTCGCGCTCCCGCCAGAGCGCCCCGTGCTGGCGGACCACACGGTCCTGGACGTGGCCCTGTGGGTGCGCACCGTCTGCGAAGGGACGCTCGGCGCGACGATGGGCGGCGCAACGCCGGCGGTGCGGATCAAGTGGCCCAACGACATCATGGTGGACGACCTGAAGCTTGCGGGCGTGCTCATCGAGGTGGTTCCGACCGCACAAGCCGTCGTCGCGCTGATCGGCGTGGGAGTCAACGCCGACGTCCACGCTGCTGACCTCGACGCGGGCGTGCGCCACCGCGCTACGTCGATCCGCGAACTGACCCGCGCCCCGATCCCACCCGAGCTGGCAGCGAGCGCGCCCGAGCTCCTCTCCCGCAAACTGCAGACGGCGAT
>DASPMT010000400.1:0-22216 GCA_035626935.1 Phycisphaerales bacterium
TCTTGTACCCCTAAGGGTGGCGCTCCTACGCTGGCGACCCCTGCGCACCCGCGCAACGCCCCGTCCATCTGCGGGGCTGCCAATGGAGCCGCTGATGTCCCTTGAGATCAACCCGCAGACCCAGGTCCTCCTCGCCCGCGACACCAACCAGGCGCTCGGCATCGGCGAGTTCGCCGTCGAGTTCATGAAGTCGGGCAACCCCGGCGCGGCGGTGATCGACCGCACGAACCTGTTCAACGTGGACGCGATGATGTGCGGCGTCTCAGCCCTGGCGCTTGGAACCAACGCTCCGACGGTGTTGCGCGAGGAGGCGCTGCGGTACCAGTGCCCGCCGGGGGGTTATGGCTCGCTCAAGTGCGGCGGCGTGCCGGTGCTGGGGAGCCGCGCGAGCGTCTTTGTCGAGAAAGCGATCCTGGCGAACTCGGCCGCGGTGCGCGAGTGGGACAGCAACGGCACGAACTTCGGGTACAACCCCAAGTACCAGCACGTGGCCGGCGAGTTCGGGCACAACGACTTCTACCCGGTGGCGATCGCCGCGGCGCAGCAGATGGGCAAGGACGGCGCGTTCGCGCTCAAGGGCATGATCCTGCTGGACGAGATCCGCGGGCGTCTGGCCGAGGTCTTCAGCCTCAAGACGTACAAGGTGGATCACGTGCTGCACGGGGCGATCGGATCGGCGGCGACGTACGGCGCGATGATGGGCGCGACGCCGCAGGAGATCGAGCACGCCATCGGGATGGTGGTGGCGCACTACGTGCCGTTCCGGGCGATCCGGTACGGCAAGCAGCTCAGCGACTCCAAGGGCTCCAGCGCGGCGATCAGCACCGAGGCGGCGATCGTCAGCATGCAGCGCGCAATGCGCGGGTTCATCGGGCCCAAGGACATCTTCCGCAACGCGGAGGCGGTCTTCTGCCTGTTCCAGAAGCCGGCGAAGAAGGGCGAGAGCCCGTTTGACTTGGTGATGAGCCGCGCCGGCGACGACTTCTCGGTGATGGGGATGCACTTCAAGCTCGGGCTCTACGAGCACCAGTCGGCCGGCGCGCTGCAGGCGCTGCTGGACCTGCTGAAGGCGAACCCGGACCTGCTGGGAGACGGCGGGAACCGGGTCAGGAAGATCAAGGTGGTGGCGTACGAGCCCGCGTACCACATTATCGGCGACCCGGCCAAGCGCGACCCGCGGACGCGCCAGAGCGCCGACCACTCGATGGTCTACATCCTGAGCACGCTGCTTCGGAAGGCGATCGAGCAGGGGACTTCCGATTGGGCGGCGCTGATGCTCAGCCCGCACGACTACAGCGAGCGGGCGATCTTCAACTCGTTCACGCGCCAGCTCATGGACCGCATCGAGTTCGAGCACGGCGGGCCGGCGTACGACATCAAGTACCCCGAGGGGATCCCCACCAGCGTGATCATCGAGGACGACGCCGGGCGCAGCTTCGACAGCGGCCTGTGCATGTTCCCCACCGGTCACGCGCGGAACACCACGGCCGACCTCCGGGCTCTGCTGGCTCACAAGTTCATGCTGCTGGGCGCGCTCGCCAGCGACGATCCGGCGGCGCTGGTCAAGCGGTTCAGCGACCTTCAGAAGAAGTCAGCGGCGCAGGTGCGCGACCTGTACGACTTCGAGATCGCCAGCCGCGGCAAGTTCGAATAGGCGTCCGTGTTCGCCGCCAGCCCGGCCTGCAGGCAGAGGTCGTGAGCCGCGTGGGCCGGCACCTGGCTCGGCGCTCACGCCGCGCTGTTGGGCAGGCGGCACAGCGGATCGAGCCCGCAGTGCGCGACCGCCTTGAGCAGGTCGCGCCACGTGACCAGTCCGATAGGATGCTGGCGTTCGTCGATCACAGGCAGGCACGAGACGCCGTGGTCGAGCATCAGGCGGGTCGCCTGCGATAGGTCGGTGTCGGCCCCGATGCTTACCACATTGCGGGACATCACCTGGTGCGCCTTGCGCTGCAGCGTAAACGCGTCCTGGGCACGCTCAGAGAGCTTGCCGACAAACGGTGAAAGGTGCTTGAGCAGGTCGCGGTCGGAGATCACGCCGATGACCTTGCGGTGCTCGACGACCAGAAGGTGGTGGAAGCAGTGCGTGTCGAAGATCTCGCGCACGTCGGCCAGTGTGTCGTCGGGTCCGACGGTCACCAGTTCCTGGGTCATCACAAGATCGACGCGGAGGGATGCCATGGCGGGGGGCCTTTCACCGTCACTATCGACCGGATCGGGCTTCCGGTTTTGTGCGTACATAGGTCCGAGAACGATGGCCGCTGCGTCACGTGGCAAGGTTCGCCCGCAGCGCGAGGGTGGCGGTCCGTCGGAGTCTCCACAGAACGAACAGCGCCACCGCCGGGATCGCGACGGGCAGCAGAAGCACCGCCGGAAACAGGGTCCACCCGATCCGGGCCCTCCGGGTACGCGTGAAACGTCGGCCGGTGGAGCACCGAGTCGCAATAGGACGACGCGGTGGCCAAGTGGGCGAGCACGGCCGCGCCCGTTGACATGTACGTCAGCACGGCAGCCAGCCCGATGAAGTCGCCCGCCCACGAGGCGCCGGTCGGGAAGCCGATGCCCAGCAGCGCCGCCAGGGCGTGGGCCGCAAGCATGATGCACGCCAACGCCGCCATCAACCGGGTGTGGCGCGCGCCGGTGTTGAACGGAGACTCTGCCGCCTGTAAGCGATCCCCGGCGGCGGCGGGCTGCCAGGCAGCCGCCCAGGCGACGCACGCGACGCAGGACCCTGCGAGAACCACTTGGCGGGACGCGTCGCCAACGACCGCAAGCACAAGCGCTCCCGTTCCGCCGACCACAACGCACATGAGCAGGGTGCACCCGAGCACGACCGACTGAAGGTACTGTCGATCGGCCCGGTGGAGCAGGTGCCGCTCCTCGCTGATGGAGAACTCCGGGATGACCTTCCCGCACTCTGGGCAGCGCTCACCGAGCCTGAGCCCGCGGAGGCTGTAGTTGCAACCGGCGCACGGCTGGTCGTAGTCGATCACCCACCGTTTCCACCCTGCTCGTTGCACCACTGGACGATACCGGAGCGCCGCCGGAGAGGATCCGCCGCCCTCCCGTTGCCCTGCAACTCCCTACCATCGCCCGCCCCGGCCGGAGGGGCACGCAGGAGTCCCCATGGCCTTTACGCTCAAGCCGTACGACGGAATCGACGTCGACATCGAATCGACCGACTACCTCAAGAAGCACGTCGACACCGGTGAGCGGTGGGTCCTCAACTTCGGGCCTCAGCACCCCGCCACGCACACCACGCTCCGGCTCGTGCTGGAGCTCGACGGCGAGCGCGTCGCCCGCTGCACGCCGCACATAGGCTACCTCCACTCGGGCTTTGAGAAGCTCGGCGAGCACCTGGACTACAACCAGTACGTCACGGTCGTCAGCCGCACCGACTACCTCTCGCCGATCACCAACGACATCGTCTGGCACGGCGCCGTCGAGCGGCTCTTTGACGTCGACGTGACGCCGCGATGCAAGGTGCTCCGCACCATCATGTTCGAGCTGGGCCGGATCCAGAACCACCTGCTGTGCGTGGGAGCCGCGGCGCTTGACCTTGGCGCCATCACGCCCTTCCTCTACGGCTTCAACCCGCGCGAGAACATCTACGACATCATCGACTACATCAGCGGCCAGCGCTTCCACCCCGACTGGACCCGCGTCGGCGGGCTGATGCAGGACCTGCCCGACACCGCAGTCTTCCAGCGGATGGTCAAGAAGTTCCTCTCCAGCGACCTGGCCAAGGCGATCGACGACATGGAGGGGCTGCTCAACCGCAACCGCATCTTCATGGACCGCACCCAGGGCATCGGCGTCATGACGCGCGAGGAGGCGGTCAACTGGTCGCTCAGCGGCCCGTGCGCCCGCGCCAGCGGCGTCGTCCGCGACCTGCGCAAGGACGCTCCCACGCTGTGTTACGCCGAGAACTGGGACGGTCAGGGCGCGCCCGCCGTCAAGTTCCAGGTCCCCATCATGACCGAGGGCGACGCCTATGCCCGTTTCCGAGTCCGGGTGGAGGAGATGAAGCAGTCGGCGAAGATCATCGAGCAGCTCATCGACGCCATCCCGGGCGGGCCGGTTGACACCTACGCCGACGGGAAGCTTGTCAAGCCGAGCAAGAACGAGGTCTACGGCTCGATCGAAGGGCTCATCCAGCACTTCGAGCTCATCATGAGCAACAGGGGATGGAAGGCGCCCGTCGGCGAGTGCTACTCCGCGATGGAGAGCCCCAACGGCGAGCTTGGGTACTACCTGGTCGCCGACGGTTCGCCGCGGGCCTGGCGCGCCCGCCACCGTCCGCCGTGCTTCATCAACTACGCGGCCATGGCGAAGATGACCGAGGGTCACATGGTCAGCGACGTTGTCGCGGTTCTCGGCTCGATCAACGTCGTCGCCGCCGAACTGGACCGGTAGCCGCATCGGATACACGTGAGCGGGCGAACAATCGGGCATGCACAAAGCTCTGCCCACGGCGCTCGTCCTTCCACTGCTCGTCCTCGCCGGCTGCACCGCCGACTACGCGGCCGACGTGCGCAACCGCTCTTCTCAGCCCATATCGGTCGAGCTCATCTCCCCCGGGCCCAACGGCGTTACGGCCCTGCTCGCCCCGTCGGTGCGGCTTGGGCCGGGCGACCGCGGCGGCGTCGGACCCGTCCGCATCGATCAGCAGCGCACCGCGGTGCTGCGCGTGGATTACGCCGGAAACCCCGGACGCCCTGAGGTGATCACGCTGACGCCCGGCACCACGGTGGCGGAGGTAACGCAGGAAGGGACTACGGCTAACGCCCCGCTCAACCTGCGCCCGGTGAGCAACTGATCCCCCGACCTGTGGTTTTCGGGTAGGCTCCCCCGATGATCATCGCCCCACTGTTTGTGGTCGCCGTTGCGCAGCCCAAAGCCCCTCCGGCCAAGAACCCTGTCGCGCCTTCCGCACCCGCGCTTTCCGCGCCGGACCCGGCCAAGCCGCTCCTGCCGTTCCCCCACCCGCTTATCACCGAGGTCCTCTACAACGTGCCGACGGGCGATCTTGGCGACGCCAACAGGGATGGCACGCGGCAAGTGGCCGGGGACGAGTTCGTCGAGCTCGTCAACCCTCACGATAAGCCCATCAACCTCGGCGGGTACACGCTCAGCGACATGACGGCGCAAGAGAAGACCGGCGGCGGCAAGCCCAAGAGCGGCGCAATCCATTGGACGTTCCCGCCGCTGATGCTCAAACCGGGCCAGGCCGTGGTGGTCTTCAACGGGCACGCGAGCACCATCGCAGGGCCGTTGGGCGACTCATCGGGCGCTCCGCCGAAGGGCAACGACGCGTTCAAAGGAGCAACTGTCTTCTCCATGAGGCAGCCCACAGACCGCGTGGGGTTCGCCAACACCGCCGACTGGGTGATGCTCTCCGCGCCCGGCGGCAGGCCGGTTCACATCATCAAGTGGGGGGAGCCGCGCGTGAAGCCTCCGGCCGATGTCCTCCTGGTGGAGGATGCGCCTACGGCTCGAAACGGCAGCATCCAGCGGACGGCGGCCAACGGCCCGCTCGCCGCCCACCCAAACGATGCCGGCGCCGCCTACAGCCCCGGATTCTTCGCGATGCCGACGCCCGCTGAACCTGCCATCGAGAAGGAACCTGCGAAGCCCACGAAGCCGGACGCTTCAAAGGGCACTCCCCCGACGACCGAGCCGGTCAAGATGGACCCGCCCAAGCCGCCGGAGGAGGGCGAGAAACCGGCCTCGTCCAAGAAGCCGAAGTTCTAGACTCCCGCGTCGTGCACACCGTTGGTCGCCACGCGAGCCTACAAGGATCACCATGGCCTGGATTATGAAGAACAGCGCGGGCTCCCAGATCCCCCGCCGCAGCGAACCCTACCTGACCCCCGCGATGAAGGAGCGCCTTGCCCGCGACATCCTTCCGCGCTACGAAGTGAAGCAAGGCGCGCTCCTTCCTGTGCTGCACGAGCTGCAGCACGCCTACGGGTGGATTCCGTATCAGGCCCTCGAGGAGGCCGCGGCCTTCCTCGGTCTCCGGCCCGCCGACGTCTGGGACACGGCCAGTTTTTACGAAGAGTTCTGGCTCCAGCCGCGCGCCACTTCGGATCAGCCTCCTCGCGGTGAGCATGTCATCGCCGTGTGTCGCTCGATCGCCTGCGAGGTCTGCGACCACAGCGCGATCACCAGCGCCGTGCGCGAGAAGCTCGGTATCGACGTAGGGGAGACGACCGACGACGGCCGCTTCACGCTCGTCGAGCTCGAGTGTCTTGGCCTGTGCGAAGGCGCTCCCGCTGCGCTGGTCGACGAAGAGATGATCATGACCGCCACACCCGAGTCGATCAGCAGGGCGATCGACGCCGTTGCCGCGTCGGGGCACAAGCACCACTGACGGCAGGCCTGACCGGGGCCGCAGGGCCCTGATAATCGTCGCTGGTCGTGGGCGGGCCAACCCCGGCAACCCGTTATCACCCCAGCCGTTCCGTCCGCGCCGACCGAGAACGTCCGACGGCCGCCGCGCGCTCGCGACGCATGTCAACATGGGCAACCCCAGCGACGATACCCCCGGTGCACCGGGAAGCCGTGCCGTTCGTGACGCGCAGGCGACACGGGCAAGGCCGGCAACCCCAAGGAGGCTGCACCGTGGAAACCAACACCGCGTCGGGCAAGTGGGCGGGCAAGAAGGTGTTCACTACCGGCGAGGCCGCCGAGGTCTGCAAAGTGAGCCAGCAGACGATCATCCGCTGCTTCGACGCCGGCCGGCTCGGCGGCTTCCGCGTTCCCGGCAGCAAGTTCCGGCGTATCCCGCGTGCCGACCTCATCCGTTTCATGCGGGACAACGACATCCCGACCGAGAACCTCGAGGCGGGCGGTAAGCGGGTGCTGATCGTCGACGACGACCCGGGCATTCTGGAGCTTTTCCAGGACGTGCTGGGCAAGGACAACCGGTTCGACGTCCGCGTCGCCAGCAACGGCTACGACGCCGGCATCCAGACCGAGGCGTTCAAGCCGCACCTGGTCGTGCTCGACTTCATGCTCCCGGACATCAACGGAAACCTGGTCTGCGAGCGCATCCGCTCAAACCCAGACCTGGCCGGGACGAAGATCATCATCGTGTCAGGCGTGGTGAACCAGGCGGACATCGACCGGCTGCGGGGCGCCGGGGCCGACGAGTTCGTCAAGAAGCCGTTCAACGTTCACCAGTTGATCGAGCGGATGACCGCTCTGACGAGCGCCTGAGCCTCTTTCCCTCCTGCCGGCCCGTGAAGCGCCATACACGACCCGAGGACCCCGCGTGCCCAACGCCGTTCCATCACCGAGTCACAAGCAGGTCGATCTGATCCTGCAGTCGCTCGACGAGCTTCCGACGCTCTCGCCCGTCGCGGTGCGCCTGCTCAAGGTCACCGGCGCCCACGACGCCGACTTCGACCAGATTGTCAAGCTCATCGAGGTCGACCCCGCCCTCTCCGCCAAGGTGCTCTCGCTCGTACGCAAGGCCGGCGTCGGCGCCGCACGCGCCGTCACCACCGTCAAGCGCGCGGCGGTGATGCTCGGCCTCGAGGCGATCCAGTCTGCGGTCTTGAGCGTCCAGATCTACGAGTTGCTGCAGCAGGCGCCCGGCGGCGACGAGCGTCGCGAGCACGGGCTCGACGCGTTTGACCGCACCGGGTTCTGGAAGCACTCCATCGCCGTCGCCTGCGCCTCGGAGATGCTCGCCCGTGAGAGGCCCGCGACCGCCGTCAACCCCGAGGAAGCGTTCATCGCAGGGCTGGTGCACGACCTGGGCAAACTGGCGCTCGACTGGGTGCTGCCAAAGACCTACGACCGTGTCGTCCGCCAAGCGCAGTCCGCAGGGCGCACGCTCCACTCTGCGGAACGGTCTTCGTTGGGTGTGGACCATCACCAGGCGGGCAAGCGGCTCGCCGAGCGGTGGAGCCTGCCGCACCAGCTTCAGGACGCGATGTGGCTTCACGGACAGCCGCCCGGCGCGATGCCGGACCTGCCGCACCGCACGCTCGTGGGCGTGGTCGCGATCGCCAACGGGCTCGCCCACCGGATGATGATCGGTTGGAGCGGCTGCGGCGCCGACGGAGGGGGCGCGGGGGGCGGCAGCGCCGGCGCCCTGGCAGACGCCTGGTCATCAGAGCTCGGCTTCAGCCCGCAGATCCTCGCTTCTGTCGCCGAGCGCCTGCACGACGCCGTCGCCGAGCGATGCCGCCTGCTGGGCGTGGGCGAGGAAACGCCTGCCTCGATGGTCATTGAATCGTTCACCGCGGCCAACACCCGCCTGGCCCGGCTGCACGAGCAGGTTCGTGCCCAGTCGCGCGCCGCCACAGGGGCGTCACGCGCCCTTGCGCTCATCACCGAGTTTGCCGGGGCCGAACGGCCCGGCGGCACGCTCAGCGACACGCTGTCGCGGATCGCACAGGGGTGGAACCGGCTGACGGGGCGCGGGCCGCTGGCGGTTATCTGCCAGACGCGCACCAACAGCGCCGAGCCATGGCGGTTCCTCCGGTGCGACGGCTCGGGCAACGTCGTTGAGAGCCTGGCCATCCCTGCGCCGGTGTCAACCTCCGGCGAGCCCCTGGACCTGCGACAATTGGGCGGCAACTCGCTGGGGAGCGCGTTCGAGATGGCGCAGTGGCTCGGCCGTCGGCTCGGCCCCGGCGTCCCGGTCTCGCGCCTCAGCACGCTCACCCTCGCTTCGGCGCTCGGCCCTGCCGCCGTGGTCGTCCACGAACCCGTCGAGTCGACGTCCGTCAGCCCGCAGGCGCTCGCCACCATCACGACCATCTGGGCGTGGGCCGTCGGAGCCGCGGCGCAATCGGAAGGGTCACGGCGCGTCGCCGAGAACCTGGCGCAGACTGCGCGAGAGCTCAGCGAGACGCAGGCGCGCCTCGCCGACGCCGAATCGATGGCGCGGCTCGGCGAGTTCACCAGCGGCGCTGCGCACGAGATGAACAACCCGCTCACGATCATCAGCGGCCGCGCCCAGTGCCTCGCCGAGAAGCTCAAAGACCCTAAGCAACGTGACGACGCCGCGGCCATCGTCAAGGCCACCGATGCCCTCACCGACTTGGTGACGCAGTTGCACGTGGTGGCAAGCCCGCCCCGCCCGCGGACCGCGCCGGTTCCGCTGAAGTTCTGGGCCCAGGGCGTGGTCGCCGAGGCCCGCAAGCGCGCGGGCGCCAGTGTCCCGGCGGCGCTCGCCGTGCGGATCGACGTGCCGGAGTCTGACGCTCCGTTCGACGGCCCGCAGATCGCACGCGCCACCGTCGAACTGCTGGTGAACGCCATGCAGTCCCAGCCGCGTAGCGGCGTTGTGCTCAAGGTGCGCCCCGACGAACCCGACCCGTCAGCCGCCGGTCGGCAACTCTTGCGCGTCTGGGTCGTCGATGACGGCCGCGGCATGAGCGAGTACACACGCAAGCACGCGTGCGACCCGTTCTTCTCCAGCCTGCCCGCCGGCCGACGGCCCGGCCTGGGGCTGGCCCTTGCCAAGCGGCTGATCGAGGCCTCCGGGGGGGCACTGCACTTCGACAGCAAACCCGACCGTGGCACCACGGCCACATTCGGGATCCCGTCCACCCCCTCCGAGCAGGTGGCTCCGCCGCCCTTGATCCAGGCGCCGCTCGGACCCGTCGGCCGCGCCGCCTAAACACGCGCGCGGATCGGGCCGAACTTGGGCGGGTGTAACACCCAGTGACCCTGCCCCTCGGGAACGGAATCCCCCGCATGGCTCCCCGCGAAAAGCACGTACACGACCGCCGCGAAGACCGCGACCCCTCGCGGATCCTCATCGTCGCCCATGATGCGCGCCGGCGCAACTGGATCGACAAGGCCATCAAGCAGAACGACCTCACGTGCGAGGCCGCCGACTCGAGCGCCGAAGCGCTGATGCTCGTGATGAAGCACGACTGCGGCAGCGCTGATGGGTGCGTCAAGGCCTTCGACGCGGTGGTCATCGACACACCGGTCTGCACGCCCGCCGCAATGAAGCTCATGCGCGAGCTGGGCCAGCGCCACATCGCAACGCTCCTGGTCTGCCCGCAGGTGACGTTCGAGCAGGCGGTCGAGGTGATGCGCACCGGCGCCGCCGACATCGTTCCCGCCGACGTCAAGCCGCGCGAGCTGTGCAAGCGGCTCCGCGCCGCGCTGAAGATCGATCCCGTCGTCAGTGAGACCACCGCCCGGGCCAAGTCCGAGGGCGCAACCAAGGGTGCCAACATGAGCTCAGACACCAAGGCCGCCGGCGAGTTCGCACAGCTGATCCAGAGTGAACTGGACGTCGAGACGCTGCTCCGGCACGCGCTGGAGTTCGTCCTGGCCCGCGTCGGCCCGACCAACGCCGCGGTCTTCCTGCCCGGCAGCACCGGCGAGTACGCGCTGGGGGCCTACGTCAACCTGTCCTGCCCCAAGGAAACTGCCGAGGTGATGCTCGATCACCTGGCCAACACCGCGGCCCCGCGTCTTGAGAGCGCGATCGGCGTCATCGATCTCTCCACCCCGCAAACGCTGGAGAAGGTGCTTGGCGAGGGCGCGGAGTGGCTGCAGGGCCAGCGCGTCCTGGCGTTCGCCTGCCGTCAGGAGAACGAGTGCCTGGCGGTGTTCGTCCTCTTCCGCGAAGAGAACCGGCCCTTTGCCGCCGACGCTGCGCAGGCGCTGGCGATGGTGCGCGACGAGTTCGGCCGCCAGCTCGCTCGCGTCATCCGCATCCACCACCGCCACCTTCCCCGCGACAAGTGGGGGGCGCCGGGCGACGGATGGGACAGCGCCGAAGACGACCTTGCGGCCTGAGCAGCAAGTCTCACAGGGCTAAGGCTGTCCAGTAGCCTTGCCGCTTACTTCACGGGCTGGTACTTCACGCCGAGCTGGTCAAACAGCCAGGCGTACACGTCGGTGTACTCCTCGATCCGCTGGCTCAGGCTGCTCCCCAGCCCGTGCCCGCTGTTGGCGCTTGTGCGCAGGAGCGTCTGGGAGCCCGGCGACGCCGCCTGCAGCCGGGCGGTCATCTTGCGGCTCTGCATCGGGTCGACCCGCGGATCGTTGGCTCCGGTCGTGAACAGCACGTTGGGGTAGGCCACGCCGTCCTGCACGCGGTGCAGCGGTGAGTAGGCGTAGAGCGCCTTGAACTGCGCCGGGTCCTTCACCGTGCCGAACTCTGTGATGTTGAACGCGCCGTTGCTCGACAGCTCCACGCGCAGCATGTCGTAGATCCCCACGCTGCTCATGATCGCCTTCGCCAACTCCGGGTGCTGGGTCATCATTGCGCCCATCAGCAGGCCGCCGTTGCTGCCGCCCATGAGCGCCAAGCGGTCGCGACGCGTCCAGCGGTTGTCCACCATGTACTTGGCCGCGGCGTAAAAGTCGTCGAAGACGTTCTGCTTGTTGAGCAGGTTGCCCCCCAGGTGCCACTCCTCTCCGTACTCGCCGCCGCCGCGGATGTTGGCCACCACGAAGACGCCTCCCTGCTCGACCCACAGCTTGCGGCGAGGAGAAAACACGGGTGTTTCGTTCACGCCGTAGCCGCCGTACCCCCAGACGATGGTCGGGTTGTCGCCGTTGCGCACGATCCCCTGCTTGTAGATGATGCTCAGCGGCACCTGCGTGCCGTCCTTACTGGTGGCGAAGACGCGAGCGACCTTGAAGCCGCGTGTATCGACGGGGCTCGTTTGTGACAGGCCCGTCGGGGTCGCGAGGGGCGAGGTCCCGACGATCTCGTACCACGCGGCGGGGGTAAGGAACGTCTCAACCTCCAGGAGCACGCCGCGGCGAGTCGGGACGACCTGACTCACATTCGAGACGGGCGGGAGGGAGACCGCCGCGGCGTTCCTGCCGTCGGCGCTGAATGCCCACAGCTCGCTCGGCCCGCCCGCCTGGTACTGCACATAGAGCCGCCCGTTGGCGACTGTCACGCCCTGCAGGTCGAAGAAATCGGTCTGGATGCTGTTACGCGGATGCTGGGGAATGATCTCCACCGGCTGGAACGACGAGAGGTCCTTCACCGATTGCCGGACGACCTTGCCGCGCGGCGCGTCCTTCCGGCTCACCATATAGATGAATCCGTCGTCGCCGAACGTAGCCTGAACGATCTTGTCTTCCCACCGGGTGAGCTGCTTCCACTCGCCGGTCTTTTCGTTCCTCACCCAATGCATGAAGATGCCGCCGTCCCCGTCCTGGACGCTGGCAAGCGCGTGCCCGCCGCCGCGTGCTTCTTCGAGCACGATCTCGGCGATCTTGGGGAAGCTCTCGCCGACCTCGTACTTGTCCGTCGCGGTGTCGGTCCCCAGCACGTGCGAGTAGACCTGAACGTAGAAGTCCATGTCCTCGGCCTTTTTCTCACCCTCGCGCGGGTAGCGGGTGTAGTAGAAGCCGCGTCCGTCGGCCTTCCATGCGAGCGATCCGCCCGCGGTGCCGCCGTGTGCCCGCGGGACGACGTCCCCCAGCTTCTCGCCCGACGCCTTGAACACGTGGACGGTGCCGCTCTCGCTGCCGCCGGAGCTCATGCTGACGGCCACCATCGAGCCGTCCGGTGACGGAACGTACCAGTCGATGGTGGTGAGCCCCTTCGCGTCCATCGCGTTGGGATCGACGATGACGGTCGCCTTGGCCGCGTCGCGTACCGACGGCATCACCACCAGGACGGGCTGCTGCTTCATCGGGTCGTGCTTGAGCGCAAACAGCCGGCCCTCGCCGGCTTCGTGCATGTGGTCATAGGCGACCGACGCCCCCGAGAGCAGGGTCGTCAGTCGGGCCCGCACCGCGTCGACGGCCGGCAGGTTGTCCAGAACGCGGCGAGCGTACGCGTTCTGGGCTTCGCTCCAGGCTTTCACCGCCGGGTCGTTCCAATCCTCCAGCCAGCGGTAGTCCTCGGTGACGGCGATGCCGTGGTACACATCCGTTACCGGCTTCTTCGGTGTGGCCGGGTACGGCGCCAGGGGCTTGGGGGCGTTGGTCGTTGAAGGCGGCTCGGCCGCGGGCGAAGTGCGGCACGCGCACAGCGAAACCGAGGCGAGGAGGAGCAAGGATGTGGTGATCAGGCGCATGGCAAGAGTGTACCGATGCGCTGCGGGTGTTCCCTGGCAATGATCCATCACGCGCCTATCAGAGGAACGGCTGCCGTCCATGACCGTGCTCGCCGATCGTTCTGGGGTTGGCAACGGAGCCGACCTTCATCGCCGTTCAGGCCGACCGTCGGGCGTGCCCGAGTTTGCCGTTGCTCGGTCCCGGCGCTGCGCCACCGGACCCTTTGGGCGCATCGCCGCCGCTCCCCGGGCCCGGCAGCGGGTTGCCGCCGACCGGCATGTCCTTCATGAGGCGCCCCGGCTTGAACTTCACCGTACGCCGCGGCGGCACGCTGACGCGCTGGAGCGTCTTGGGGTTCTGCGCGGTGCGAGCGGCCCGCTGGCGCACCTCGAACACGCCGAAGTCGCGGAACTCGATGCGTTCGCCGTTGCCCAGCCGCTCCGTTACGTGGTCGAGAAAGACCTGCAACGTGTGACGGACCTGCTCCCGGTCAAGCCCGGTCGCGTGCGCAACGGAATCGACAAAGTCCTTCTTGGTCAGCGTGGACATCGCGTCCTCCTGACGGGCGTTACCGGCATCCCTGCCGGAGCGCCGCTTGGATGAACCTGATTCGCACAACCCTTACCGGAGAACCCGGCGGGGGATTCACACACCACTCACGAGACGGGGTCGCCGAAGAACTCGATGCCCCGTTCCAGACAGTATGCACGACACCTAAACGCTTGTCAATAGAGCACTTAACACCCTAAGGGTTTTATCATTTGAAAACTGTCTTTACGCCTATTCGGGCGTTCACGCGGTCTGGTTGCTGAACGTGAGACCACTTGGGCTATTGCTGGATGGGCGACCCGCTGCATCGATACAGCCGCCTGAGCGGCAGCGGTCGTGCTTCAGATGCGCACAGACGGACTGGTGGGCGTCAGAAGCGGATTTCCACGCCGCCGTACAGCCCCGCCAGCGAACCGTCCAGGCTGAAGAAATCGTCCGCTCCCTCGTCCCCCGACTCGTTGTCGGCTATGAGCAGGCGGTAGCCGAGTTGCACGCCGATGTTCCGTGTCGGTCGCCAGGTGAAGGTGGGCGCGATCTCAAAGCCGAATGACGATGTGTCGCCCGGCATGAAGTTCACGTTGGCGTTGATATCGACGGCGAAGTCACAGGGCAGCTGCAGGTCGAGCCGCAGGCCGATCAGCGGAGAGACAAACGTCTCGTTGCCTTCGACGGTCGTGCCCCCGCTGGCGATGCTGATGTCTTGAGAGTGCACGCGCAGGCCGATCACTCCGTAGAACGCAGCCTGCACACGCCCGTCGGAATTGAAGTCGCTGCCGGCCAGCCATTTACCCGCCATGATGTGGAACGACGACCACTCCACATCGGTTGAGACGGCCGCCCCCCCCGCGACGGCGAGCGTGCCGACGGTGAAGCCGCCCGCGGGCGCCGTTGAGTCGGCGCTGCCGTTGAACGAAGCGCCGCCGACAGTGAAGAACCAGCCGTGATTCCAGAAGCGGTCCGACTCCCAGCCCGCTTCCCCGTCCGCCGCGACGCGGATCGTGACCTGACCTGCGGCCGACACCTCCGGGTCGTCTGCGCTAAGCGTCGACAACTCGACCGCGTCGGTGCCCGGAGCGCTGCCGCCGAGCAGCAAATCGCCCTCGGGGGCGACGTACCACACCTGCGGCTCGAGCTTGACCGACCAGTCGCGTACTAGTTGAAGCGTGGGAGGCTGCGCAGCGGGCGATTGAGCGGTCGCCGTGGGGGGAACGGTCTGGGCAGGCGTTGTTGGCGTCGCGGTTTGCCCGCCCGCGAACGAGCAGGCAAACATGAGTGAGAGCGGGCCGACTGGTACCGGGCTGAAGCGAGGAGCGGTCATGGGCGGAGCGTACCCTCGCCGTCGGCAGCAATCATGTCCTTCTCCCCACGCCACATTCCGGACGGCTCAAGGGGCGCATCGGATGCGCCCGGGCTGGAGCTTGCTCCGGGGGTTCGCGTGCCAGATGCGGCCGTCGAGTTCGCCTACTCGCGCAGCGGCGGCCCGGGCGGGCAGAACGTCAACAAGGTCAGCACCCGTTGCCAGATGCGAATCGCGGTGGCGGCGATTCCGATCCACGCCGAGGCGCAGCAGCGTCTGCGGGACTCCGCCGGGCGTTACTTGACGTCGTCCGACGAGCTGCTGATCGACAGCGAGTCTGAGCGGAGCCAGAGCGGCAACCGGGCCGCATGCCTCTCCAAGCTGCGTGAGCTGATCGTGCGGGCGAGGGTCCGGCCGAAGACGCGCCGTCCTACAAAGCCGTCACGCGGCAGCGTCGAGCGGCGGATCGGGGAGAAGAAGCGGACGAGCGAGCGAAAACGGGGCCGAGGAAGCGGGGGAGAGGAGTGATGGGCCGGTACGAGTCGGTCGCGGTGTACTGCGCATCGTCCGATGGGTTGTCGCCGCACTGGCGGGCCGCCCTGGCCGAACTCGGAGGCGCTATCGCCCGTCGCGGACTCACGCTGGTGTACGGCGGCGGTCGCGTCGGCCTGATGGGCGCGGTGGCCGACGCGGCGCTCGCCGAGGGAGGGAAGGTCATCGGCGTCATCCCGCGGGCGATGGTCGAGGCGGAACGAGCGCACACGGGCGTCAGCGACCTGCGGGTTGTCGACACGATGCACCAGCGCAAGCAGCTTATGGTCGACCTGAGCGGGGCGTTTATCGCCGCGCCGGGCGGGTTCGGCACGCTCGATGAACTGTTCGAGACGATCACCTGGGCGCAGCTGGGGATCCACGGCAAGCCGATCGGTCTGCTGAACACCCCGCTGCACGGGCCCGGCTCGCCGGGCTTTTACGACGGGCTCGCGGCGTTTCTCGACACCACGGTCGCCTCAGGGTTCATCCAGCCGAGGTTCCGCGCCCTCATCCAGTCGGCCGCGGCGCCCGATGCCCTGCTCGACCTCCTGGCCCGCGCGCAACCGGTCCAAGGGGCCGGTTGGGCCCGCCGCCCGGGATAATGCTACGGGCACCCCGCGAAGAACTGGTCGACGAAGACCACGAAGTCGTTGTTGTCGAACGCTCCGTCGGGCCCGGGCACGCCGCCGGTCGAGCCGCGGTCTGCGACCGTGCTCTGGTCGAAGAACTCGTCGATGAAAACGATGAAGTCGTTGTTGTCGAGCTGGCCGTCGGGTTGGGCCACACCCCCTTGCCGTCCCAGGTCCGCCGAGCACGGCAGGCCGTACGAGGCTCCGCTGCAGGTGGCAATGGTGACTTCCGGTGTAAGCACCTCCAGCAGGACGGAGGCCGAGAGGTCGGCCTCGATTGTGTCGGTAAACACGCCCTGGGCCGTCGTCAGGCGCTGGGCCCGCAGCGTGCACAGAAGCTGGCCGTTGATCGTCAGCGGTGCACCGACAGGCAGGATGAACGTTTCGTCGTCGCTCCCCGGCGCGTTTGTGATGGCGATATTGAACAACGTCAGGTCGTCGTCGAAGAACATGGCGCGGAACGCCCGGACGGCGCCCGGATCGCTGCTGCCGGCCGCGCCGGTCAGCACCAGCGTTGCGCGGATGGTCACCGGCGCACCCGGCGCGAGCGTGTCGGACACGGCGACGACGGTGTCGCGGAACCACGCCTTTGGCGCCCCTTCCTGCGGTTCGTCGCAGGCGCAGTTGACGGCGAAGCCGGGCGAGTTGCTCCCCGTCGCCTGGCCGAAGAACTCGAGGAAGCCGAAGCTCGAGCGCGCCGTCCATGTCCCCGATGTCGTGCCGTTGGGGCTCGAATCAAACGTCGTGCGCACCGACTCCAGCGGGACCCCCTGACCACCCGGCAGCACCTGCCACCCTGTGTCGATGATGACCGGCTGGGCGGTCCCGGCGTTGACCTGGTTGGTGATGCGCATCTGGTTGCGGAGGCCGCAATCGGGCTGAGCGTGCGCTGCCGTGCACAGCGATAGGCCCGCCAGCAGCGCGGGTACGGAGAAAGGAAAGCTCATGGTGTCGCCCGCTCAGGTGCAGCCCTGGAAGAACTGGTCGATGAAGGCGACGAAGTCGTTGTTGTCCAGCACGCCGTCGCCGCCGGCAAGACCGCCCTGCCGGCCCACGTCGGCGGTGGCACTCTGGACGAAAAAAGCGTCTATGAAAACGATGAAATCGTTGTTGTCATAGAGCCCGTCTGGTCCCGCGAGGCCCCCCTGTGCGCCCAGGTCGGCCGGGCAGCGGAAGTTCCTGATAAACCGCGTGTAGCCGCCGGGGCCGATGACCGTATCGAGCGTCTGTCCCGCACCTGGGGGGACGGCGATTCCCGCGTTCGCGAGGATCTCCGCGTCGGTGAAGAGCGGCAGGCCGGCGTGCGCCTCGATGTTGAGGGCCGTCATCAGGGTGTTCGCGAACGCTCCTTGCACCGTCGTGTGCGGGTGAGCGCCGTCGTCGACGAACCCCGCCAGCGGGTTCCCATGCACCACGGTGTCGCGGTTGAAAAGCTGGATGTTGATGCCGCCGATAGGCAGGAACTGACGGAGGCTGGTGTTGATGCCGAAGAGTGTCGTGCCCAGGGCCCCGAGGTCCACGTGGATAGCCCGGCGCTGGCGCGCCAGGTTGAGCACGCCGGCGTTGACCTGTGCGATGGCCGCCGTCACGCGGTTGCGCCGGGTCGCGTTGGTGTAGAACTGCCGTGTCACGGGCGCGATGCCGAAGTCCGCGTAGTTGCAGATGATCAGCCCGACCCCCGCGCTGTCGAGCGGGGCGATCGCCGCGTCCACATCGGCGATCTGTCCTGCGACATAGTTGTTGATCTGGGATTGCGACCAGAGCCCCCAGTAGATGTTGAAGTACGCGCCGGTCGTGGGGGAGAAGTCGTTGGCGCCGATCGCCACCACGGCGTGCGTCACGCCGTCGGTGTCGACCTGCGCCGCAAGGCCCGTGTGCTGCCCGTCGTCGATCGCGGAGGAACTGTCGGCGCCGTAGCGGGCCCAGTTGAACCTGTAGCCGGAGCGCCGCGGCTCGCCCCAGCCGCTCGGCACGCCCGCCGCGGCGGCGGTCGGACCCATGTTCACCCCACGGTGCTGCACCAGCAGCACCGTCCAGTTCTTCGCGTAGCTGTAGTCCTCTTCGAAATACTCATCGGTGAGCGAGTCGCCGATGGCGCCGAGCTTGAGCTGGGCATGGGCCGGCGCCGCGAGCAGGAGCAAAGCGATCGCGGCCGATGAGCGTCGGGCAAAGGATGTGGGCGGGTGCATGCGCTTCTACTTTACAGCCGGGTGCCGCGCACACAAGGGAAGCAGGAGAAATGTCTGACCCTCCGCTTCTCACGTCCCGCGCCGCCGGCCGCGGGACGCCGATCCTTGCGCCAGATAGCATGCGGCATGCCGGCAGCCGGGGATATCGCGGTGATCGGGTCGGGCGTCGCCGGGCTCACGGCGGCGATTGAACTCGCCACGCGCCTGCAGCAGCGGGGGAGTGCGCGGAAGGCCGACCACCCGATCATCACGATCTACGCCGACCGCGCATCCGCACCCGCCGCCTCGTTCATCGCGCCGGCGCTTTTCACACCCTACCCCGGTCCCGATGAGGAACGCTTCCGCCGTTGGACGGAGCGCTCCTTCGCGGCTCTCGCGGGTATTGCCGCCGAGGAACCCTCTTCCGGCGTGCGGATGGCCGAGCTGCGCGAGTATTTCTACAAACCGCCCGTGCGGCGCCCGTGGCTTGATGCGCTCCTTTCTACGCGTCCGCTCCGGCCTATCCCCCCGCCGCTGGTCGAGGCCACCGCGAGCATCAGACCCCACATCGACATGCTCCGGTACATGCCGTGGCTGGAGTCCCGCGCCGCCGCGCTCGGCGTCCGCTTCGAGCGGCGGGTCTTCGGCACGCTCGACGAGGCCTTCGCCCTCGGCCACCGGACGGTGGTGAACTGCGCGGGCGTCGGAGCTGGGCGGCTGGCCGCCGACCCGCTGGTGAAGCCCATGCACGGCCAGGTGCTTCACCTCCGCAACGACATCGGACTTACTTACAGCTTGCACGACGACGCCGGGAGTCCCGGCGGCCAGGTCGCGTACATCTTCGTCTTCGAAGGCCGTCTGGTGCTGGGCGGAACCTTCGATGCGGGGCGTGACGACCACACGACCGACCGCCCCGCGCTCGACGCTGTACTGGAGCGCTGCCGCAACCTGCTGCGGATGGACGGGTTCCCGCGCTGGGCAGAGCTCGGCCGCGGTCGTACCGAAACGGGGGGGGCGGGCTTGACGAGCGGCGAGTTGCGCTCGCTCGCCGGCGTCCGCCCCACGCGCGGGCCCGGCGGAGTGGGCCGCGCCGGTGCCTATGAGCACACGCGCGTGGAGCGAGAGCTCCTAAACGACCGCGGCGGGACCGTCATTCATTGTTACGGTCACGGCCGCTCGGGCGCCACGCTCTCGTGGGGCAGCGCCGCCGAGGCAGCCGACCTGCTCCTCGAACAAGAGCCTTGAGCGCGAGCTCAAGGACGCTCCAATATCTCGGGGGACCGGAGCTCTCAAGGAGAGTCGAAGACGTCCGAAAGCGGTCCGGATCCACTGATCCCCGGGCGACTGCGCTCTCGGGGTGCTTCAACAAAGCGGGTCCGACCTCGCTAAAGAAAAGCGGCTCTGGCGGAGCCTTTTCGGACCCGGCGCGCCTGGAAGAGTCCAGCCTCGCCCTCTCAGGGATCACCGTCCTAAACTCCCGCCCCCTTCACCGGAGAGGTGTCCGAGCGGCTGAAGGAACGCGACTGGAAATCGCGTATACGGGCAACCGTATCAGGAGTTCGAATCTCCTCCTCTCCGCTTTCTTCTTCCACGCACGCAGCCCGGGCTCCGCCCGGGCTGTTTGTTTGCGGGAAAGGAAAGGGGTTTAGGGAGGCCGGGCAGAAGAAGGAACACGGGCCGAAGACCGCGGGGGCGATCCCCGTGTTTGTCGTCCTCCTTTCGCCCCCTCCTAGCCCTTTCGCCGCGTCGCCGCGAGCACTCTGAGCAGTTCCGGCAGCCGGCGCGTGTTCACCACCGTGTCGCGGCTCTGCCAGCCGCGGCGGGCCTGGCGGATGCCGAAGGGCATGAAGTCAAGCTCGCGGATGCTGTGGGCGTCGGTGTTCACCAGCAGCGGGATCCCAAGCTCACGGGCGCGACGGGCGAGATCATCGTCGACGTCCAACCGGTCGGGGCTCGCGTTGATCTCCAGCAGCTTGCGGTTCCGCTTGACCGCCTTGAGGACTCGCTCCACATCCAGCTCGTAGCCGGGCCGCTTAAGCAGCTTGCGGCCGGTGAGGTGGCCGATGCACGTGACGTACGGGTTCTCGATCGCGCGCAGCAGCCGGCGGGTCTGGTCGGCCTTCTCAAGGGCGAATCGGGAGTGGATCGAGGCGATCACGATGTCGAGCTCGCGCAGCAGCGAATCGTCAAAGTCGAGGGCGCCGTCCTCGAGGATGTCGACCTCCGAACCCTTGAGCACCCGGAAGGTGGCCGACGTGGGGAGCTTCGCGTTGAGCCGGTCGATCGAGGCCATCTGGCGGCGGAGCCGCTTCTCGTCGAGACCATCGGTGATCTTCAAGCTCTTGGAATGGTCTGTGATGGCGAGGTACTCATACCCACGCGCCTGCGCGGCGGCGGCCATCTCCTCGATCGTGTTGGCGCCGTCGCTCGAAGTGGTATGGGCGTGCAGGTCGCCGCGGATGTCGCCGAGCTCGACGAGCACGGGGAGCTGGCCGGCCAAGGCCGCCTCCACCTCGCCGCGCCCCTCCCGCAGCTCCGGTGGGATGAGCGGGAGCCCCCGGGCGGCGTACCACGCCTTCTCCGTCGCGGCCGGGTTGCGGGCGGATTGCCGACCGGGCGCCGCAAGGGCTTGGACCGACTGAAGATGGGCGAGCGAGCCGGTCTCCTCGACGAGCGCAGCGCCGAAGTCGACGGCCGAAGCGGTGCGGACCACCAGCAACGGGCCGGCCGCGAGCTTGCACGTGGTGCGCACGGCGGAATCGTTGTGGAGGCTCTCGATCCCCTCGTGCCTCCGCAGCAAGGCGCGGAGCGACCGCGCGGCGCCGGGGGCGGTTGTACGGATGACCAAGCGGATCGTGCCGACGGTCTCTTTGCCGCGCCGGAGGCTGCCGGCGGTCTCGATGCGGTCGATCCCCTTCACCGCCTCCAGCGCTGTTTGATAGTGGGCGGCGAGCTCGTTCGCGTCGCTCCAGAGCAGGCGCTTCGCGTTGTGCAGCCCTTGGCGGGCCTTGTACACCAGCCGCCGGCCGAGTGTCGAGGGGATGTCCTCCGACTCAAGGCGCTCGCGGAGCTGGGTTGCCGTCGTGACGCCGAGCGTGGTGGCGAGCTGCTTCGCCTCACGTATGGAGAGCCCCGCCGTGTGGGCGATCTCGGCCGTACCGGGCGGCAGCTTCCCGGCGAGCGTCTTGACGCTCGTGAGCCCACCCGACTCAACGATCTCGTTAATCGCCGCGGCGATGCTGGCGCCGACGCCGGGGATCTTCGGCAACGGCTTCCCTTCGGCGATCACCGCGCTGAGGCGTTGGGGGTGGTTCTGGATCGCCTCGGCGGCGGCGCGGTAGGCCTTCACCTTGAACCGGTTGGCACCCTGGCTGCGGAGGAGCTGCGCGAGTTGGCCGAGCTGTGCCGCGATGTCGCTGTTGGTAACGGGCATGGCTGCCCGACCACAGGCGCGGCCGGATGAGCGGCGGCTGAAGAAGCCGGTCGACTGAGAGCCAGGCAGCGGTCAACGCGGCACGGCGGGCGCGATCTCCACCGGGGCCGCCGCGGCGCGCGGGTGTCGAAACCGGGCGGCGAGGCGGACACCGGCCTTGCCGCGGATGATCGGCCAGGCGACGGCGGCCGAAACCGTGGCGCCGGCGATCACATCGGTGAGCCAGTGCGCATCGAAGACGAGCCGACCCCCGGCGACGATGAGGGCCAGCGCCACCACCAGCCAACGCAGCCTCGGGTACAGGACCGCGAGAAAGATGGCCATTCCCACCGCGAAGGCGGTGTGGCTGCTGGGCATGCTCCAGAGCTGTGCGTGCGACGGCGCCGACAGGTCCCAAGCGTGGAGCTGAACGGTTCCTCCGGCAGCGCCCCCCTCACCAACCGGCACCGGGTACGTACCGGTCGGAAAAAGGAACGTCGAATGGTCCCCCAGCCGCGGCCTTGGCCGACCAATGAAGAGCTTCATCGCCAGGGTGACGATACCGACGGCGAGCAGCGCAAGGCCGAGGTCGAGCAGCCGGGCGCGGCGGGGCGGG
>DASPMT010000401.1:0-2261 GCA_035626935.1 Phycisphaerales bacterium
GCAGCGTCCGTTCTGCGGCGCATCCAGCGCCCCCCGACGGGTATGCCGACGATCACCAGGAGCGCGACGACGATGAGCAGGCGGGCCGACTTCACGGTCCGAATGTAGGACCGACGGGCGGCCCGCCTCATCAAGCCGCGCTCTGCGTGAACGCTACCCTTGCGGAGTATGACCCGAACGTTCTTCGTGGCGGCTCTCGCAACGGCGCTGGCGGTTCCCCCCGCGGCCGCACAGCCGGCCGAACCGGCTCTCCCCGCGTCCCCGCCCGCTGCGCAGCCGGCGCGGACCGCCCAGCCGCCCCTTATCGAGCTGAAGCCTGACTATCCGGCGCCGCCGACGGACGGGATCTTCGTCTCTGACCGCGGCGCCGTCTTCACAGTCGACGAGCAGACCCGGCTCAACAAGGCGGCCGCAAAGATCAGGTTCGCCTCGGGACTCCCGGTCATGGTGGTCACGGTGCGCTCCCTGGAGGCGATGGGGATGGGGCCTGAGCAGAGCGTCGATACCTACGCGCGCGAGGTCTTCAGGCAGTGGGGAATCCCTACGGCCAAGGACGACCGGGGCCTCATGATTTTCATCTCCCGTGACGACAAGCAGGCCCGCGTGCTGCTGGGCGCCGGGTGGGCGGCCGAGCACGAGCCCACCGCCCGCCGCATCGCGGAGGCGACGCTGACTCCGGCGCTCAACACCACCAAGGTGGGTGAGGCGGTGCTGCTGTCGATGCGCGAGGTCGAGAGCATGCTCGGACGCGCCGGGTATTCGACGGAGCTGCCCGATACTGTCGCGCCGCCGGTCGACGGCAAGATCCTGCCGCCGTCTCCGCAGTCGGCGGTTCCGCCCCCGAGTTCCAGCTTCATCGCCACGATCGGCAGGGGAACGTGGCTGGCGATCATCGGCGGCGTGGTCGTCCTGATCATCTTTGCCGTGCTCGCTGCGAAGGGGCGCCGCGGCTGATCGGCTGCCCCGGCTCGAACGCGCCCTCGCACACCCCTAAACTTCATCATGCCCATCTACGAGTACACCGCTCAAGACGGAACGAAGATCGAGCTCATCCGCCCGATGGCCGATGCCGACAAGCCCGTGACCGACCCGGAGGGAAAGGGACGCACGTTTACGCGCGTGATGAGCACGTTCGCGTCCGGCGGTGGCGGTGCGCAGGTTGGTGGCGGTGGTGGCCACGTGCACAGCGGCATGTGCGGCTGCGGCAAACGCAAGGGGTCTTGCGGCGGGGCCTGAGCGTTGGCGGCGCCAACGGCGCTACCTCCCCGCGTATCACGTGCAAGCTGGATTCCCGCACCCGGCCGCGTGCGACGGCGGAGCTTCACGATCTATCGGCTGATGGCGGCCCGTTGCGACCAGCCGGCGCTATACCGAGTCGCGTGATGCGATGGCGGGCGCGCCCACTGAGGGTCGCGCGGCAAGGCCGTCGCCGATGGGCCGCGCACGCCTGCTCGCGGATCGCACGCTTTACACACGGCAATGGAAAAGGCCCCGCACGCGGTGCGGGGCCTTTGTTCACGGATGTCTTGAAGGTCTCGAGGCTCGTGCGACCGGCGCTTCTGGATTACTTCTTGCTGTCCTTCACCTCAAAGTCGGCGTCGATCACGTCGCCCGTGGCGGCGCCTCCGGCGCTGGCCCCGTTGCTGGGCTTGGGCTCGGCTTCGGATGCGGCGGGCCCGCCCGCAGCACCCGGACCCGAGGCCCCGGCCTTGGCCGCCTCGGCCTCGTAGACCGCCTTGCCAAGGTCGTAGGACGCGGTCTCCAGCGACTTGAGCGCCCGCTCGATCGAATCCTTGTCCTCGCCCTTGATCGCGGTCTCCAGGGCGCTGATGGCCGATTCGATCTTGCCGCGGCTCTCCTGGCTCACCTTGGCGCCGTGCTCGTCGAGGCTCTTGCGCGTCTGGATCAGGAAGTGGTCGGCCTTGTTCTTCAGGTCGACGACCTCGCGGCGCTTCTTGTCCTCCGCGGCGTGCGCCTCGGCGTCGCGCTTCATGCGGTCGATCTCGGCCTTGTCCAGCCCGCCGCTGTTAGAGATCTTGATGTCGGCCTTCTTGCCCGTCCCCTTGTCGGCCGCGGTCACCGTGAGGATGCCGTTGGCGTCGAGGGCGAACTCGACCTCGATCTGCGGCACGCCGCGCGGGGCCGGGTCGATGCCCGACAGCTCGAACTTGCCCAGCTCGCGGTTGTCCTTGGCGAACTCGCGCTCGCCCTGGAGCACGACGATCTGCACGCTCGGCTGGCTGTCGACGGCGGTGGAGAAC
>DASPMT010000402.1:0-12263 GCA_035626935.1 Phycisphaerales bacterium
ATGCGCTCACTCAGTCGAGGAAGAACGTCAACGTCGCCGGCGGCGACTCGTTCCCCGCCTCGTCTATCGCGATTACTTCGACCGTGTTGACCTGGCCGAAGTTGCCGTAGTTGATGCTGCGCGCCCCCGTCCCAACCAGCACGTCGCTGAACACACCGTTCACGTACACCTCGTAGCGGATAAAGTCCTGCGGCGTCACATTGTCTGTGGACTCGGTCCAGCTCAGGTGGAACTCGGCATCTCCCCAGTCGTTCTCGCTGAGGTTCGTGGGCGCCGTCGGAGGGGTGTGGTCGCTGGGATCGGCGGCCGGCGTTGTCACCGTGACGGGGTTGCTGGGCTCCGAAAACTGCCCGGTGCCCGCGCGAGCCCGGACGGTGAACGTGTGCGTCTTTCCGGGGCTGACGTAGAACGTGTGGGACGTCTGCTGAACCCACGTCATGATCTCGACACCGTCGCGGTACAGCCAGTACCGCACGGGCGGCGCCGCGTTCGACGGCACCGTCCACGACAGTGAGATGTGCGTCGGCCCGACACTCGCAGCCAGGATCGGCGGTGTAATGGGGGTGTTTGCGGGCAGCGTCGTCGCGGTCACCGAGTTGCTGTAGCCAGACCAGTTCATCGACTGATCGCGCGCACGGATCCGGAACGTGTAGGTCGTCCCCGAGGTGAGCCCGGTCCACGTATACGTCCTGTCCACCATCGAGGCGGACGCTAGAGCACCGGTATTGGAGGACAGGACGTAGAAGAACGACCCGGAGTTGTCCGCGGACGGACTCCACGCAAGAGTCACGCTGGTGGACGAGACCGCGGTCACCCTGAGGTTGGTCGGGGTCGTCGGCGGAGTCCGGTCGCGCGGCGCTCCGAACGCCGTGGCCGAGATCAGCAATGTCAACAGCACCGCGACTACTCGGTATGGACTGGCAGTGAACGAGTGGGTCATGGGCTTTCTCCGCGGCGTTGACCGGGCGGCTCGACCACGGGACGCTGCGAACGCATGCGGCTTGCCTGCGCCGGTTCTCATCACGAGATGTCCCGCACCGGCGTTCCTATTGCAATCGTTCACGAGGCATGCGTGGAGCGGTGAAAGCCTGCAGCCACCCAAACCCTGCGCGCGCTCGGCTTTGCCGTGAACCAGAGCAACAAGTCGCCATAGGGAGGGTGACGGCTCCAGCGGCGCACAGGTGACCGCCGATGGCGTTCGACCCCTTTGCATCTGCGTAGACGTTGGGCTTCAGGGTGCGAACCTTTTAAACACTCCTCCGTTGAACTTGAACACACCGTGCGCCCGCGTGCCGAGCCACAAATCGCCACGCTGATCCCTGGTCATGGAGAGCAGCATTACGGGTCCATCGGCAGACTCGACGGGCACACGGGTTATCGTTTTCCCGTCATACCGCCAGACGTCCGCGTAGGTCGCCAGCCACAGGTCTCCGTTTCCGTCTACGGCCGACGACATGAAGAAGGCCACCTTGTCGGACGCCCTGTCGATGCCCGGCTCTTTCGTGAATCGGAGGTGTCGGGTGCCGTGGCCGTCGGCGGAAGGGGACGTGCCCGTGTGTACGTCGTAACGATTGAAGGTGTTGCTGAACCAGAAACGACCGTCCCTGCCCTCGATGATGGAGCGGACGCCGAAGCTGTCGTTTGGCCCGAACCCCACTTCTGTTTTAGGCGCCCATACGAACGACGTTCCGTCGTATCGGCACACACCGAGGGAGCCGGTGCCGAACCACAGGTGCCCTTTGCGGTCCCTGTAGATGGTGTAGACGTCGTAGGGGCTGTACTTCATTCCCGGAAACTTCGACCGCGGGTACATGGCGATATGCTCCTCGCCGGGCCCCGTCTTTGGAAGGGCCAGACGGTGCAGTGTCGCCCCGTCATAGCGATACACAACCCCCGAGTCCTGCCCGCCGCGGAACCACAGGTCATCGGGCCCGAGGCTCCATTGGTTCTTTGGCGGGTCGGCGACCACAGGCAGCTGGCTGAACGCACGTCCATCGAACCTGCTGATCCCACCCGGTTCGCTGGCGACGAGGATGTTCCCCGCGCGATCCTCCTGAATGTCCCGGACATCATCGCCGGTCAGGCCGTGCTCGGTTGTGAACTGAACGATTGTCTTGCCGTCGGATCGGTAAACCCCGCTGCCGTTGCTGCCGAACCATCGCGTATTGTCCTTGGCGACGTAGACGATCCCGATGTTCTTGTCGAGCGCTACAACTACTTCGCCCTGAATGGCGTGTGGCTGCCGGCCGCTCGATGACACGTTCGCCTCGCGCGGGCCTGCGGCCACAGTCGGCGCACAGACATCCCGCCGCACGCACTCGGGCAACGCCGCTGCCAGGCCAAGGACCATGCACGCGTGCGCAAGCCGTACGCCACAACACGACAACACCTCAGAATGCACAGTCGGCCTCCTCATTCGTGGGGCAGGGACATTGACCCAGTCAGCCGTACAGCGCTCCGCGTCGACCTACCGCCAGCCACTTACTGTTGTTAACGTTGCAGGTTACTGCGCTCGATTATCGCTCACAAACCCCGGCACCGGCGACGGAGCCGGTACGGAGAGCGGCCCACGTCCTCGATGAATGATCTCCGCAAGTCCTTGGCCTGCGGGCTTTAGCGACGTCGGGTGGCGGCAACCCGATGGAACTTGCCTTCAGTCAGGCTCTCCCATTGATTGATCTTCTTGGATGCGCCTGATGAAGCCGAGCATAAGCCGGCCGGCCGCGGCAGCGTGGGTCTCAAGCAGCTTGTGGCCTGCGTCGAGGACGTGCGCTTCCATCCTCGGCAGCGCCCCCATCCACGACAGGACCTCGGCGAGATCGAAGAAAGGGTCGTGGCGTGCCCAGACCAATAGGGATGGCGGCTGCCAGCGCCTCAGATACCTGGCGATTTCGTCGAACCGGGCGACGTAGTTCCCATAATCCCTGACGAGCGCTCGCTGGGTATCCATCCGGCCCGGCAACTGCATCACTCTCCAGTCGTCCTCCCAGCGTTCGGCCGGGATGCGTGCCGCCACATCCGGCGGCATTCCGCCGAGGTACCCGTTGCGCACGCCCTCGAACGTCAGGTGCTTGGTCGCGGCCGCCTCTCTTTCCGCGTCTGGATGGGACCAATAGTCCATCACCGGGGTCCATTGCGGCCCCAGCCCGGTCCGATGAGCGTTGGCGTTCTGAACAATGAGGCCCAAGACTTGCTCCGGCGCTCGTATGGCGATGTCAAACCCGACCGGCGCGCCGAAATCATGAAGGTAGATGTAGCGCTTCCTCGGCCCGATCTCGAGCCGGTCCAGCAACTCTGAGATCGCCCGGCTAAAGGCCGGGAACGAGGGCGACGGCAGAACGTCCGACTCGCCGAAGCCCGGCAGGTCGGGCGCGATCACGTACGCGGCCTGCGCGAGCTCTGGCACGATCTCACGAAAATAGCTCGCCGAGCCTGGAAAGCCGTGCAGGAGGAGCACCGCGGGCTTGTTCCCCCCCGTGTCGCCTGCCGTGATAAAGGACAGTTCCGTGCCGCCCGACAGGCGAAGTCTTTGACGGTGGTTCCGGGGCGTCGCTGGGACAGGCGGGGGCATGTTTGCGCTCCTCTCTTTTCTGGAGGGTCTGATGGCTGCCCCCACCCTCATGGCTTGACGGATCCTACCGGGTTCGCGCAACGAACCGGGATGCAAGCCGAGACTCGAGCGGGTGAGATCAGGATTACCTGAGGCGCGCTGTCGACAAGGGATTCGGCCGTGGCGGCTTTCTTCAGGACCCGCATACGATGCTCAGTGGTGCGGTCGGTGCACGCCACGGACAGGTTCACGTCCTGGCGGGCGCAGGAGCCAAATGGTTGGCTGGTCATCGCCGTAACCGTCGCTTGACCGGCGCCGCACAACCTTGACCCTTTCAACCGGCGCGCACGCAGGCGCACCAGGAGGGTGCCGTGCTTAATAAAACGACGTCAATCAATCACAAGACCGGCACACGTGAACAGTGGCTGGTAGCGCGGCTCGATCTCCTTCGGGCCGAGAAGGAGTTCACGCGGCGCGGCGATGAGTTGACGCGGCGACGACAGGAACTGCCCTGGGTCCGGATCGACAAGGAGTACCGGTTCGAGACCGACCAAGGGACCGCTTCGCTTAAAGACCTGTTCCGCGGGCGATCCCAGTTGGTTGTCTACCACTTCATGTTCGGACCCGCTTTCAAGACGGGGTGCCCGGCCTGCTCGGCGATCGCGGACTCGTTCAACGGCATCTTCGTCCACCTTGAGGGTCACGACGTTGCGTTCTCGGCGATATCGCGTGCGCCGCTCACGAAGCTCCAGGCGTTCAAGCGGCGCATGGGCTGGACGCTCCCTTGGGCGTCGTCGAGCGGGAGCGCAGGCGATGGGAGCGACTTCAACTCCGACTTCAACGTCTCGATCACCGAAGAGCAGCAGCGCAAGGGCGACTTCGAGTACAACTTCCAGCGCGACCACCCCACGATGAAGCCCGGCCCTGACCCAGGGCCCGCCACGTTCGGCCCGATGACCGGAACCGACCCCGCCGCGTACGCACGCGAGGGGCCGGGCATGAGCGCTTTCGCACTCGAAGACAACGTCGTCTATCACACTTACTCCACCTACGAGCGCGGCCTTGATCCGTTCTTCGGCTTCTACGCCTGGCTCGACCGGGCGCCGCTGGGGCGGAACGAAAAGGGCGGGGTCGCGGGAGGCCTCTGGTACCGCTACCACGACGAGTACGACAAACGCTAAGCGCACCCATGATCGACTATCGGAACGGCCCGGAAACGCAACGGCTTTCGCTGCGAGCGATGAACGAGGGCGACGCAGGGGCGCTGTTCGCCCTCAACAGCCACCCCCAGGTCATGCGCCTCACCGGGGAGCCACCGCTGCGATCCGTGGACGAGGCAAGAGAGGCGATAGAGAACTATCCCGATTTCGACACCGTCGGGTACGGCCGCTGGGCGTGCGTGCTGAAGGCGACCGGATCGTTCGTCGGATTCTGCGGGTTGAAGCACCTCCGTGACCTCAACGAGGTCGACGTTGGCTTCAGGCTTCTGCCGCAATACTGGGGGCAAGGCTTGGCAACGGAGGCATGTGCCGCGAGCATCGCGTTCGGCTTCAACGTACTCAACCTCTCGAAGATCGTCGGCCTGGTGCTCCCTGGTAACGCGGCCTCGATCCGTGTGCTCACAAAGTGCGGCATGTGGCAGAACGGTGTCGTGCCCTATGAAGGACACACGGCAATGCTGTTCGAATTGAATCGATGAGCAGACGAGAGGCTTGCAGCGCCTCGTACCCCGGCGTCGTTGGCGTATTGCTCGCTATTGAGCCAGGTAGTCGTCCACCGCGATCCACCGCATGGTCGGGCAGGTTTGCACGCAGTGCTGCAGGATGGGAACGTGACCGGCGCCAACCAGAACGAGCAGGCGGTCCCCCCGCTCTGCATGACGCTGGATGATGGAGAACATCCGGAGGTTGCGGTTGTGCCACGCGCTCGCGAAGCCGTCGGGGCCGGGGAATTGGTCGTCAGCGTTGACACGGAAGCCGGAAAAGAAAAAGTACGCCCCGTGGCTCATGCGGAGCATGTCGGGATGGTTCATGAGCCGGAAACGCTGTCGCAGCGTGAGCGTTTCCTCGATATCGTCGCTCTGCTTGTACATCGCGGAGTACCGGGCGTTCACCGGGTCCTGAAGGGCCCACTCTTTGCCGAGGTCCTTCGCGGCGGCGGCGAACTTCTCCTGCGTTTCCGGCGTGGATGTCAGCCACTCTGCACGCGCATCAAACGCGTACACGCGTTGATGGCCCAGCCGCTGCGCGAGCGAGAACCCAAGAGTGACGATCTCGTTGGAAATATTCGCCTGTTTGCCGGCGAGGTACGACGTGTACCACTCGTCCAACTGACCCTGGTAGCGGCTCTCGCGCTCGACAAGAATCTTGGTCGGCCGATACTTCTCCAAACGGTCCAGCACCTCGTCGAGCTGCGCCTGCCCGCTCTCGGAAAAGACGTTGAAGGTGTGCTTTGACCTGTGCGCATCCGCGGCGGGGTTCGCGAAATGGAAAGTGCCCAGGAGCAGAACCTGCGGCAGCGGCTCCTCCGCCGGCTCGGTTAGCGACTGACGCAACGACGCGACATGACCGGCGATGAGCTCGGTCTCGGCGGACGTTGTCGTTGTACGGGAGGGCCACACGGGAGCGCACGATGCAAGGCACGTCGCGGCGGCGATCACGACAACCATCAGTCGCATACGAAGACCTCCACAGACGAGCGGAGTATGCGCGCTGCGATCCCCTTGTGCAAGCGACCCGCCCTGGCCTGCTGTGTCTTGGCGGTAGACCCATCATCAGCGTAACCAGGGGCAGCCATGGCGGCAGTCCGTGTGACGGTGGGGCCGTGAGACCGAGCGCGATCAGCACGGTGTGCGGTGCGGCGACACCAACTGCATCGGCGGCCGGCCAGGGAAGGCAAGAGTCACGTCTAGGAACCGACTGTTCCAGAGTTCAAGCCGGTCGTCCGCATCGGCCCCGCCAACGGTGTAGCCAATCAGGACATACGCGGCGGGAGTACACATCGAGAGTTCAAACTCTCAAAAACAGCAGCCCCGCAAGTCCTTAACTTGCGGGGCTGCATGCATGAATCGGGGCGAGAGGATTTGAACCTCCGACCTTCTGGTCCCGAACCAGACGCGCTACCAAGCTGCGCTACGCCCCGGTACAGGCCGACTATAGGGCGGCCACCGGCGCTCGGACAACCAGTTCAAACGGAGGGGGCGAAAGCGCGCCGCGCAGCCCGAAGTGCGAGGAAGGCAAGCGCCACGACGCTGAGGGCAATGAGGACCCACCGGACCGTCGCGGCAGCTGGGAACGAGAGACCGACGCCGGTGAATAGGAGGACATAGCCGGCAACGCAGGCCGGGCACTTGGGGATCAGGACGAGGGTGGTGAGCGGGAGCGCCCACTGGAAGAGCGTGGCGCCGCGCCGGACCCACACTCTCGGGGCCATGCCGGGTCGCCGTTCGACGTCAGCTGAAGGCACGAGGACGGCGGGCGCAGCGCGGTCAACGTCGTTGCAGCAGCGCATAGGAGATTCCTTGCTTGATGACGATACGAGGGATGGCAGGAGCCGTGCTAGCGGGGGAGCGGCCCAGTGACGCCGGGCTTCTCCATCCACGGAACGACGAAGTTCGCGTCGTCGTAGCGGTCATGGTGACGGAGCCAGCTCATTCCCTCACCCGGTCTTTCGTCGCGCCCCTTGGGTGTGAGGTCGATGTACCGGTACGCGGTGAGGAAGTCCTCAAGGCCGCGGCCGAACGTCGAGTAGGTGTGGAAGATCTCACCGCCTTCGTTCTTATAGAACACCGACAGGCCGGGGAGCTCACGGATGGGGTAGGGCTTGGCGTTGTAGTTGTACACCGTCGTGTCCGAAGCGAGCTCCTGATCGGTGAACGAGACGCCGTAGTCGCGGCTGAAATCGGTGTGCGCGGCGGAGACCCACGGGAACGTCCAGCCCATGCGCATACGGAACGCCTCAAGCTTCTCGGTGGGCGCCTTGGCGACGGTAACCAGCGAGATGTCCCGGTGGGCGAGGTGAACGACGATGTTGTTGTAGTGGTCGGCGACGAAGGAGCACGACATGCACCCCTGCGACCAGCTCGGATCGAACATGAAGTGGTAGACGATGAGCTGGTTCCGGGAGCCGAAGAGATCGGCCAGGGTCTTCTTGCCGCTCGGCGAGTCGAAGGTGTAGGCCTTTTCAACCTTCACCCACGGGAGTTCGCGGACTTTCGCGGCGAGGGCGTCCCGCCGGCGCGTGAGGTCCTTCTCCTCGGCCAGGAGCGCGACGCGTTGCTTGAGCCACTGCTCACGAGTGACGACGCGGTGCGACATAACGGCTGTGGTGTTGGTAGTCATAGAGGAAATCCGTGGTGGGTGCGTACAGGTTCGCCATTCGTGTTTGACTCAGATTCCGCCCGCTTCGTCACCGCTTGGGCCGTAGCTCGACGGCACGGACACCTCCAGCAGACGCAGGTAAACGCCCAACTGGCCGCGGTGGTGGTACCAATGGTTGAGCATGATGGTCCGCAGGTACCGGGCCCGAGGCAGCTCGAACCCGGTGCCGTCGGGCAGGTCGATGGTGTACGTCGCTCGCATGCGTGCATCGTCAAAGGTCGGCAGCACTTCACGGGCAATGGCCGCGCTGTCGTCGAGCAGCGTGAGTAGTTCGGCCAGGCTTGCGGCTTCCTCGCGCACGGTGACGTCGGGGGGCGGCTCGTGGTCGGGGACGGTCATCCGCACGGCTTTTCCCGGCGTCTCGGCGATGTGGTACGCGAGCTGGCCGGCCGACATTGACTTGACGTGCGGCCGCCAGGAGAGCTTGTCCTCCGGGAGACGCTCGATGAACCTGCGCGTCGTCTTCAGCTCGCGCTCGAACTCCTCAAGCATCGACATCGCGATCGTGTTCCGGGATGTTGCGGCGGCCTGGTTCACCGTGCGTCTCCGTTGCGGCTCGCGGCCTTTTTCTCAGCGATTTCCTTGATCCGCTTCACGCCGTGCTCCCACCCATCCGGCATTCCGTCACGGAACTCCTGCGGGATCAGCCCCATGGCGCGATGATGCAGCGCGAGCCGGGTCCCGCTCCCCTCCGCCTTCAGCCGGTACTGCACGTGGTTGACGGCAGGGAACGACATCGGCATCGGCCCGGCAAGCTCCAGCAGCGCCGGGGCCTTGATTACCTGCACATGCCCCCAGAGGTGGCCGCACTTGTGGCCGCCCATCTCCCCCAGGTCCCGGTACCAGCGTCCGCCGGGCCAAGGCTCGATCTTCATGGGGAACGGCTTGCCGTCGGGGAGCTGACTGCCCGGGCCGAGCTCTTCCAGCAGCGCCTCGAAGACGATCTCGGGCGACGCAGCGATGAGGATGTCCCTGCGGATGTCGAGCGTGTGAACGGGTTCGTTGTCGGTGGCTGTCTGCATGGGTTTCTCTTTCAAGTTGATGAAGAAGGAGACTGGGGACGTTCTTTGAGGATCGATTCGCGGGCCATCTGCTCCGCACGGTCCTTGATGCGCTGGAGCTTGTGCTCCCAGAACCGTTCGTAGCTCTTGACCCACTCGTACACGGGCCGGAGCTCTTCGCCATTCAGGCTGTACATACGACGCCTGCCTTTCCGCACGACGCTCACCAAGCCGACTTCACGGAGCACGCTCAAGTGCTTGGAGACCTGGGGCTGGGGCCAGCCGAGCTGACTCACGAGCCAGGAAACATCACGTTCGCCCCCTTTGCCCCCTTCACTACCGGTGCCGGCGAGCGCGCCCAGGAGCTCGCGGCGCCGCGGCTCGGCGATGGCGGCGAAGGCATCGGCGGTAGTCGGAGCGCGGGCCACGGGTTTAATATATTCCCATATCGGAATATGTCAAGTGCGCAGTTACTTTTTTGCGAAGTGCCTGTGCGTTCGCCATGCCTGCGAGATTTCCGGGGTCTAGCCCCCCCTCCCCCGGTGGCCGGCAATGTGCTTCAGGGGACCCGTTCCCCGGTGTTGCTCGCACCGCTTGGCCTTTTCCCAGACTCGGCGGGTGCCGCGTCGGCCTTGGACCAGAACGCGCGGCCGGCCTCGGTCTCGTGATCGGCCAAAAGCCAGAGCATCCGCGCGATCGCGGCCTGCTCGATCAGCTCTTTGGGCGGCGAGGACCGCCACTGTGACCAGGCGGCCTCGCCGTTGCGGCGAGCCCGCGCCAGCAGCGTCGCGTCGCCGGTCGCGCGGTACAGCTCAAGGTCGGCCTCGACCAGCAGGTGCGAGAACTTCTTGCCATCCCGATACGCGCTCTTCTTCGGGTCGTCGAACGCCTGGCACGCAACCCCGATGCGCTTGGCCTCAGCAAGAAAGGCCGCGTCGCCGGTGGCACGGTACAGGCCCAGGTTGGCCCGCAGCATGAGCGCGGAGTTGTACGTGTACTTCTTCCGGTCCACCCGTCCGTTGTCGACGCGTTTGTTGTCAAAGAAAAGGCCGTCCCGGTCTTGAAGGTGCTTGGCGGTCCATGCCACCAGCTTCTGCGCCCAATCAATGTTCGCCACCGTGTCCCGCCAGCGACCGACGCGCAGGCAAGCGACCGCCGCAGGCGCGTTCGCGCACGTGTTCTTGGAGCCCGCCTTGTGCTTTTCGTGCCACCAGATCCCACCTTCCAGGTGGTCGTCCCAGCCGCTGAGCGAGAACTTCAGCGCCGCCTGCGAGCGGTCGAGATACCTGGCATCCCCGGTCACCTCGTACGCCTCGGCAAAGGTGATCACCATCCACTGGTTGTCGTCGTAGTACTTGTCGTGGCCGTCCCCCGCGGTGGGCGCGGGCTCATAGCCGGGGGGCGCAGCCTTCGCGTCCCAGTAGCGGTCCATCTCTACAAAGAACCTGTCAAGCAAGGGGCGGTACGTTGCCGGCTCGTGCCTGGCCGCCGCCACCAGCGATGAGAACATGACGCCGTTGCCCCACATGAACTCCGGGCTGCGGTCGTCGGCGCCACGGCTGTAGAGACCTGTCTTTTCGTCGTAAAAGTTCTTCTGAATCGCGGCCGATACCGTCCGCGCCGCGTCCGGAAACGAAGTGGAAGACTCCTGGCCCGGATTCCGCTCGGGAGCGGTGGCAGCAGACAATGCCGTCGCCACGGCAAGGAACGCATGGAGCAACGTGCATCGCGTCATCGCTTCACCATACTGCTTCCGAGCCTAAACCACAAATCGCACGCGGTAGACCCGGTCCTTGGTGTCTGTCCGCCTGCGGCGTCTGCCCTCCCACTGTCAGCGAGTGAGGTCGCGGTAGAAGTAGGTCGTCCCGCACAGCCCGCCTTGCGGGTAAAGCGCAAAGCCCGGGATGTCTCCCACGCGCACCCAGCCGTTGCGCTCATACAACCGCGCCGCGTCTCCGCCTGTCACCGCGTCAAGGACAAGCAGGGTCTTTCCGCAGTCCCGTCCCATCTGCTCCGCGCCGCGCAGCAGCGCGGCCGCGAGCCCTTGGCGCCTGGCGCGCCGATGAACCAGCATCTTCGCGAGGTCGGCGCGGTGCGGCTGGTTCTCCGGCTGATCAAGGACCAGCTGCACCGTACCGCATATCCCCGCCTGGTCCTCGGCGATCAGCAGGGCCCGCTCCCCCGCGTGGACCCCTTGCGCCACCCTCCGCCAGAACGCAACGGCACGCTCACGCGTGAGCGGGAGCATGAAGCTCACCGAAGCGCCGCCCTCAACGCAGTCGACCAGCACATCAGCAAGCTGCTCGACCTGCCGCTCATCGATCTGTCGCAACCTTCTGATTGAAGACGGAGTTGTCACTGAATGCTGCATCCCGGGATCCTCGCTCACTTCGGCGGCCTGGCACACGGTACCCGCCTACGCCGCAGTGTAGTTGGGAGTTCTCGAAGAGCGATCCAGTACCATCCCCTCATGATCTCCCGCGCGAAGCCGTCTCGCTTTACGGTCACGTCCGGCGCTGGCAGGCCGGCGCAACGCGCCGCAGCAGCTGTGGCGGAACTCAAACGGCTCGGTTCACCCCGCGTCCGCAGCGACATGACAAAGCGATACAACATCACCGGCCCGTCCGCCGATGGCGCCTTCGGCGTCCCCATGAGCCGGATCAAGGCGCTCGGCAGAAGCCTGGGGACGGATCATGCGCTGGCGTGGCCCTGTGGAAGACCGGCAACTACGAAGCCCGCGTGCTCTGCTCGTTCGTCGACGATCCCGCGAAAGTCACTCCCGCGCAGATGGACCGGTGGGTGAGTGCGTTCGACAACTGGGCCTACTGCGACGCCTTGTGTTTCAACCTGTTCGACAGGACACCGCACGCCTTCGGACGGGTGCACGCGTGGGCGGCGAGCAGAAAGGAGTTCATACGGCGGACGGCCTTCGCCCTCCTCTGGAGCCTCGCCCTCCACGACAGAACTTCGGCCGACGCCCCGTTTGCCCGGTGCCTACCGCTGATCGAATCCGCGGCGACCGATGACCGCAACTTCGTGAAGAAGGCCGTTGTGATGGCGCTCAAGGCCGTCGGTCGACGTTCGACGGGCTTGAACGCTGCGTACGTGGCACTGGCAACCCGCCTGGCGGTGTCCGCCGACCCGACGGCCCGGTGGATTGGCCGCAACGCCCTGAAAGACCTGCGGTGAGCGCGCCAACGAGCATGCCTCAATGCGGTCTAGCACGGAAAACGGTCGTTGGACCCTTCAGGAGCTCCGGCAAGCACGCACCACATTTTCGACATGCGCGCCGACAGCGACATGCGGACGTTGAGGGCGGCGCTATTCATTCCT
>DASPMT010000403.1:0-3576 GCA_035626935.1 Phycisphaerales bacterium
CCCTCACCCACCACCGCTTTCCTTTGCGAGATTCAAATGACCACCGCTACCTCCACAATGCCCCGCCGCACGTTCGCGATCATCTCGCACCCCGACGCGGGCAAGACCACCCTCACCGAGAAGCTCCTTCTGTACGGCGGCGCTCTGGGCCTGGCCGGCTCGGTGACCGCCCGAAAGAACCAGCGGTCCACCACCAGCGACTGGATGGAGCTCGAAAAGCAGCGCGGCATCTCCATCAGCTCGACCGTGCTGCAGTTCGACTACTCCGGCTACCGCGTCAACCTGCTCGACACGCCGGGCCACAAGGACTTCTCCGAGGACACCTACCGAGTCCTCACGGCCGTGGACGCCGCGGTGATGGTGATCGACGCCGCCAAGGGCATCGAGCCGCAGACGCGGAAGCTCTTTGAGATCTGCCGCAAGCGCGGCGTGCCGATCTTCACGTTCATGAACAAGTGCGACCGCCCGACCCGCGACCCGATCGACCTGCTCGACGAGCTGGAGAAGGTGCTCGGCATCGGCGCGTTCCCGGTCAACTGGCCGCTCGGCAACGGCCCGTCGTTCAAGGGCGTCTACGACCGCCTGACGCACCAGGCGCACCTGTTCGAGCGCACCGCGGGCGGCGCGTACGTGGCGCCCGTCGAGGTCAAGGGGATCGACGACCCCGCACTCCGCGACAGGATGGACGAGCACGTCTACCGCCAAAGCCGCGACGAGATTGAGATGCTCGCGGGCGCGGGAGAGACGTTCGACGAGCAGCGTGTGCTGGAAGGCAAGGTCACGCCGGTTTACTTCGGCAGCGCGATGAACAACTTCGGCGTGCAGCTCATGCTCGACGGGTTCCTCGAGCACTCGCCGCCGCCCGGCCCGCGCCTGGCGAAGTCCGCCGATGACGGGACGGAGCGGATGATCGAGCCGGACGACCCGACGTTCAGCGGGTTCGTCTTCAAGATCCAGGCGAACATGGACCCGCGCCACCGCGACCGCATCGCGTTCATCCGCATCGTATCAGGCGCGTTCACACGCGAGATGACCACCACGCACGTGCAGAGCGGCAAGAAGATCCGCCTCTCCAACGCTCAGAAGCTCTTCGGCCAGGACCGCGAGACGGTCGACGAGGGCCGCGCCGGCGACGTCGTCGGCATCGTCGGGCACGACGGGCTGCGCATCGGCGACACGCTGAGCGACGACCGCGCGGTCGTCTTCGACGAGATCCCCAAGTTCCCGCCCGAGGTGTTCCAGTACGTGCACAACCCCCAGCCGGGCAACTCCAAGAAGTACAAGCTCGGCCTCGAGCAGCTCCTGCAGGAGGGCGTGGTCCAGGTCCTCAACGTCGGCACCGACCAGGTGAAGCGCCCACTCCTCACAGCGGTGGGCGTGCTCCAGTTCGAGGTCTTCCAGTACCGCATGAAGTCCGAGTACGGCGCCGAGACGCGCCTGGAGCCGTCGCGCTGGACGATCGCCCGCTGGTGGCGGAAGAAGGACGCTCCCGAAGGGTGGCTCCCCGACCTCCCCAACGACGGCGCCCACGCCACCGACCGCGACGAGCAGCCCGTCGTTCTCTTTGCCGACCAGTGGGCCCTCCGCCACTTCGCCGAGCGCAACCCGGGCCTCGAGCTCTTCGACGTCGCACCGACCAAGTCCACCGCCGCCGGCTGACGCCGCCCCCCTTCCCGAGGGGAGGAACCGGGTCCGAGTCGGCATGTTCTGTTCCGGCAGGCGTCTCGCTGATCGCGTGCACGGTGTTTCCTGTTCCGCGCAAAGGCATATCTCTATCCGCTAACCTCTTACCGTGACCGACGCCATCCTCCTCCTTCTGCTCGGCGCGTTCGCACTCGCGGTGCCCCTCACCCTGTACGCCCGCGCCATGGGGAACCGGCTGAACGCGCTCGACGGTGCCGGTGTCGCCGGCCAGGTCAAGGAGGCCGCCCGCCGCGTTCCCAATACCGGCGGCGTCGCCGTCTTCGGTGCTGTCACGCTCCCGCTCATCGCCTTTCTTCTTGCCCTCCGCTTCGGCATGGACGGCCGCCTGGTCTCCATCTTTCCGTCACTGGCCCCGCACCTGGAACGTGTCAAGGACCAGTCCGGCACCTACGGCTGGCTCCTGATCTGCCTCGGTGTCCTCCACGTCATGGGCCTCATCGACGACCGCCGCCCCCTCGGCGCCTGGCCGAAGCTCCTCGTCATGCTCGGCGTCGCCGCCGCCTTTGTCCTCTTCACCGGTGACAACTCCCGCATCCTGACCCTGCTTGATGCCCGCGTCGGCGGGCCGTGGCTCAGCATCCTCATCACCGTCGTCTGGATTGTCGCCGTCACCAACGCGATGAACTTCATCGACAATATGGACGGCCTCTGCGGCGGCGTTTCCGCCGTCGCCGGCGCCTGCTTCATGGTCTCGGCGCTCATCCACCACCAGTGGTTCGTCGCCGGAGTCCTCGCGCTCCTGGTCGGCGGGTGCCTGGGGTTCCTCCTCTTCAACTTCCCGCTCAGAAAACCCGCCACCATTTTCCTGGGTGACGGCGGCTCGCTCGTCGTCGGCTTCATCCTCGCCGTCATGGCCGTCCGCATCACCTACGCCCGTATCGACGGCGTCCCAGCCGACAGCGGCCGCTGGCACGCCGTCCTCACACCGCTGGTCGTCCTCGCCGTCCCGCTCTACGACATGCTCAGTGTGACGTTCCTCCGCTTGCGCCAGGGAAAGAGTCCCTTCGTCGGCGACCTCCAGCACCTCTCCCACCGCCTCCACTTCGGTGGAATCGCCGGACCGGGGTCGGCGCAGAGCGGCCTCACCCGCCGGGACACCGTGCTTGTCATCTGCGGCCTTACCGCCATCACAGCCATGGGGGGGGTTGTCCTCCCGAGCCTGCAGCCGTGGCAGGCCGCAGTTGTCTTCGCCCAGACTGTGGCCGCTCTGGCGCTGCTTGGGATCTGGGAGTACCGCGCCGCCGGCGCGGCCAAGGCGCGGAGCGACGCCGTAGGGGGCGGCCGATGACGGCAGACGTCGATGCCAGGCCCGTCGATGGACCGGCGTGGGGCCGCTTGGTCGGGGCAGCGCTCGCCCTGTTGCCGATGCTTGTCCGTCTGCAGAGCCCGCTCGACCCGCTCCCCTACTGGGACGGTGATCCGCTCACACAGGACACCCTGGCCATCGGCCTCTCGCCCGCGCTCAGCCTTGTCGGCGACGCAATAACGCTGCTCGGAGCCGCGCTGCTGCTCGCCTGCGCGCCGCGCCGCGCGTCATTGACCATTGTGGGTCCACTGGTCATGCTCGCCGCGGGTGTGGCCGCTTGCCTGTGGCACTTGTCGAGTGGTGGGTTCAACGCCAAAGAAGCGATTGCAGGCGGCGCCTGGATCAGCGGCGCCTGCGCCGCGTTCGCGTTCTGGCGAGCCGCATCAGGGCCCGACGGCAGAGCGGTGCGACTGCTCGCCTTCGCCCTGATCGCCGGAGCAATCGGCCTGCTGGCGGCCAAGGGCCTCTACCAGGTCGTCATCGAGCATCCGGCGACCGTCGAGGAGTTCAAACGGAACCGCGACGCGATCCTCTTCCGCAACGGATGGTCACCCGACTCGGCGATG
>DASPMT010000404.1:0-3023 GCA_035626935.1 Phycisphaerales bacterium
ATGGGGCCACCGCTTCCACACCAGCCGTCGCCGCTCGATGGCTTGGCGAATGCACCGCTCCCTCAGGAACCGCCTCCCCTCCCCGTGGGCGGGCTCCCCAACGCACCGCCGATCCACCCCGGCCCGCTCCCGCGCCCGCGCAGCGCCGATCCGCTTGCCGTGGCGTCGCTCGCCTGCGGTATCGTGAGCGTCTGTCTCGCGTGCGCCTGGTGCGTTTCCCTGCCGGTTGGTGCGGTCGGCCTGATCTTCGCGCAGGTCTCAAAGGACCGCTCAGGCCTGCGCACCGCCGGATTGATCTGCTCAATAGTCGGTACGCTCATGAGCCTCGTCTTTGCAGGCATCGGGCTGCTCGGCAGTCTGACTGAATGACCGGCCCGAGACCCACCATGACCGACTCCATCGACGTCCCCGCCACTCCTCAACCGTCCGGAGTACCGGCACCTGAAAACCCTGACCGGCCGGTTTGCTCCCCTGCGGAAGTCGCCGCTGGAAGAGTGATGGCGATCATCAGCTACACGCTGAACTACATCGGCGTTCCGTTCTTTGCCGTTCCGCTCATCGTGCGTGACAACCGCTTCAGCCTCTACCACGCCAAGCAGTGCCTCATCCTCTGGCTCACAGCGATCGCGCTCGGTCTTGCGTGGAAAGTCGTCACTGTCCCGCTGGCGTTGCTGACCTGCGGTTTCGGGCTGATCGTCGCGATACCGGTGCTGTGGGCCATCATCATCGGGCTCTGGATCATCAACACGGTCGGCCTGGTGCACGCGGTGAACGGACGCTGCAGGCCGCACCCGATGGTGGGGACCCGCGCCGAACGCTGGTTCAGCGGCATCAAGGTCATCACCCCTTCAACTGGAGCACCGCATTGAGCGCTTACCGCTACACCGTCGAGTTGATGGACGGCCGCACCTTCGGGCCAGCCGACGCGATCACGCTCCGCGAGTGGGCCCAGCAGGGACGCATCCCGCCCCTGGCCAACATCCGCGGCGACGACGGCTCGGTCTGCCGGGCTGTTGACAGCGAACCGATCCGCGACGTCATGGGACGCGTCGCCGCGGCCCCGCCCATGGGGGCCGGTGAAGTCGGCGGCGGCGCGGCGCCGGAGTCCGCCGTCAGCACGATCATTCCCTACAAGAACGTCCCTGCGCTGGTCGGCTATTACCTCGGCGTTTTTTCGCTGATCCCCTTCGTGGGTCCGGTGCTGGCCGTGCCCGCCATCATCCTCGGGATCATCGGGCTCGTGAGGGCGCGGTCCAAGCCGAATGCCCGGGGCGCCGTTCATGGCGGGCTCGCTGTCGGCCTGGGGGTACTTTCCATCGGTGGCCACATCCTGCTCTTCACAAGCTTCTCGTACCTGTTCCGCTAGTCTTCATGCCACCGCTCGACGGAGGCGCCAAGTGCACACAGAACCCCTGTACCCCGCGACGAGCCCAGCACCCGCCGTGCCACCGCCGCTCTCGCGCGGCCGCATCGCCGCCCTCGACACGACCCGTGGGCTGGCGCTGCTGGGCATCATGCTGGTCAACGTCCATTACTTCACCGACTCCTTCGGCGCCTTCTATGCCACGCGCCCGCACCCATCAGGCGGTGGAGACCCGTCGTGGCTTGACGAGGCCGCGTTCTTCATCTGCCGCGCCTTGTGCGAAGGAAAGTTCTACCCGCTCTATTCCATGCTATTCGGTGCCGGCATGGTCCTTATCCTCGAGAAGGCGGCCCGCGAGGGCAGGCGGTTCTGGGCTGTTTTCCTGCGTCGGCTCGCGGTCCTTGCCGTCATCGGGCTTTGTCACGGATTCCTCATCTGGTACGGGGACATCCTCTTCGTCTACTCGATCCTGGGCTTGGGGCTCCTGCTGCTCGGACCGCTCTGCTCCGGGCGTGTGCTCTGCATCATCGGCGGATGCCTGATCGGCGGAGGTGTCGTTCTTTCTCTCGGCTGCCTGTCGCTGCAGTCGCTGGGAGGCGTCCCGCCAACGCAGCCGCTGCCCGAGGAGATCGCCGCGCTCCCGCCCGGCGAGCGGATGATCCGCGGTCTGCAATACATGCAGGGTCCCCACCATCCCGCGTGGTTCGATATCGAGCGCGAGGCGTACTCAGAGGGCCCCTTCCTGCAGACACTGATCGTTCGTGCCGTCACCTACGCCTTCTCCATAGCCGCCGGCCTCCTCATGATGGGCCCAATCATCGGCGGCATGTTTCTTCTCGGCGCAGGCATGATGAAGCTCAACTTCTGGACCAGCGGCTGGACGCACCTCCACCGGTGGTTCCTTGCGCTCGGCGCGGTGGTCGGCCTCCCGGCTGCCGTCGGCGGCGTGCTGCTGGCGCGCAGCTCGACAGGCGGACTCGCGAACTTTGGGCTCGCCATCGCCATGGCCTTCGGTTCCCTGCTCACCGTCGGCATCGCCGCGGGTGTCGTGCTGTGGGTGCGGTCCGGGGTTCTCTCGCGCGTGGCACGCATCATCGCCGTCCCCGGCCGGATGGGGTTGACCTGCTACCTGCTCACCAGCGTGCTGATGACCTTCGTTGCATACCACTGGGGCTTGGGGCTCTGGGGCACGTTCGGCTCGGCGGAGCAGGTTGGGCTCTGCCTCGTGGTGTACTCCGTCCTCATCGTCTTCAGCCACCTCTGGCTGGCGAAGTTCGACTCCGGGCCCGTCGAGTGGCTCTGGAAGCGCCTCACCTACCTGGGTCGCCCGACGAACACGGCGTGAGCGCTCGCCGCGGCGAACAATCGCCCCTGTGACAGCCGATCACGCGGACATCGCGGTCGTGGGCGCCGGCGCGGCCGGACTCTTTGCCTCTATCTGGGCCGGCCGGACCGCTCGCGCCACCGGACGCAACCTCACAATCGTCGCTCTCGACGGCGCATCGAAGCTCGGCGCCAAGATCCTCGTCGCCGGCGGGGGACGCTGCAACGTTACGCATCACGCCGTCGACGAGACCGCGTACGCCGGCTCGTCGCGCAACGCGATCAAGAAGGTGCTCCGCGCCTTCGCGGTTGACCGCACGACCGCGTTCTTTGCCGA
>DASPMT010000405.1:0-3007 GCA_035626935.1 Phycisphaerales bacterium
ACAGCCGCCGCCGCACGGGCCTCGCCCGTGCCGGCCGCCGCGCGTTCCCGATACACTCCGCTCGCGTCCAACCCGGCCTCCATGCCACCCCTGTTCACGCCCACCAGCATAACCCCACATGGTCCGCCTCTCCAAGATCTATACCAAGACCGGCGACGACGGCACCACCGGTCTGGGTGACGGCAAACGCGTCACGAAGGACTCCCTCCGCGTGGAGGCGTACGGCACCGTCGACGAGGCAAACGCCGCAATCGGCGTCGCCATCGCCATCGCCGAGCGCAACCCCCGCCCGACCAAGGCGACCCCGCTGGCGGACACGCTCCGCTCGCTTCAGCACGATCTGTTCGACGCCGGCGCCGATCTCTGCACACCGATCGCGCCCGGCGAGAAGCGGGGCGTCGCCCTCCGGATCACCCCCGCCCAGACCGTGCGGCTCGAGAAGCTCATCGATCGGTACAACAAGCCCCTCCCCCCACTGAAGAGCTTCGTCCTGCCCGGCGGCAGCGAACTCGCCGCCGCTCTGCACGTCGCCCGCACGGCCGCGCGGAGGGCCGAGCGGCTGGTCGTGGCGCTCGCCCGTGACGAGAGCGCGGCCACCAGCAAGGAAGTCGTCCTCTACCTCAACCGTTTGAGCGACCTGCTCTTCGTTCTCGCCCGTGCCGCCAACCGCCTGCCGGGCCAGCCGGGCGATGTCCTGTGGGTGCCCGGTCGCAACCGACCGGGTGCGGAGTAGGTACACAGCAATGAGACCGGTCCCCGGGCGTTGGGCTTACCATCCCCGGTTGGGGTACCCGCCGTTCTGGCCGTCCCGCACCACCCCATCCCTCTCTCCCCTCTCTCCGCCAGTGCCAGGAAGGGCAGGCGCCCCGTGACGACCGCACCAAGACTCCTCGACGAGTTCCAGCACGAGTTCGAGCAGGAGCAGACCCGCCGCCTCCGGCTGCGCGTCTTCTGGTACTGCGTCGCCAACTTCGGCTTCTTCGCCTTCGCCCTCCTGCTCTCCTGCCTCGTCGTCTTCCCGATCAGCGGCGACTGGCGCGAGGTCGTCAGCTCCACCCTCACCCTCATGGCCGTCCTCTTCGGCACCGTCTACGCCCTGGTCGAGGTCCGCGACGCCCACACCCGCGAACGCACCCGCGAAGACCACCTCCGGCGTGTCAGCAGCTTCATCGCCATCACCGGCATCGTCACCTCGGTCACGATGTTCGCCCTGGGGGTGCTCAACGGCAGCGGCGTCACTGCGGGCGCGCTGGCGTTCTGGCAGGTCGTGACCATCTTCTTCGCGCACTGCATGGCCTGCCTTTTCCTTCCCTGGACGTGGAAGGAGTCGCTCCGCCCGTTCATGCCGATGTACCTGATCAACGCCGTCGGCATGGTGGCGCTGTGGGTGATCAACGGGCCGTCCTTCTCAATCATCGACATCTTCTTCCTGGTCCTCTACGCCCTCACGAGCGTCTGCGCCGTGCTCCCGGGCATCGGCATCGCCTACTGGCGCCACAACCGCTTCGCCCAGGAGTTCACCCTCCGCGCCGTCGCCGGCCGCTACGGCGAGGTGAGGCGCGAGCTCGCGGGCGCCCAGCGCATCCACGAGCAGCTCTTTCCAAAGCCCGAGGTCCGCGGCTCCATCCGCTTCGACTACCGCTACCAGCCGATGCGCCTGATCGGCGGCGACTACCTGTACGCGCGGTTCATCACGACCGATGACCGTCAGGAGCCGCAGCTCCTCTGCCTGCTCCTGGACGTCACCGGGCACGGCATCCCCGCCGCCCTCACCGTCAACCGGCTCTACGGCGAGATCGAGCGTCTCATCGCCGAGGACCCCGCCATTGCGCCCACCAGCCTCCTTCGCGCCCTGAACCGGTACTGCTTTCTCACGCTCTCGGATCACTCCCTCTTCGTCACCGCCGTCGTCTTCCGGCTTGATCAGCACACCGGCACGCTCCGCTACGCCAACGCCGGTCACCCCCCGGCGTTTGTCCGCTCCGGCGGCGTCGTCCGCGAGCTCGAGCCCACCGCGATGGTCCTGGGGGTCGCGAAGGACCTTGATGTCGAGGTCGAGAACCCCACCATCCCGTTCAACAACGGCGACACGCTCATCGCCTACACCGACGGCGCGATGGAGACGCGCGACCGTCACGGGCGCATGCTGAGCACCGAGGGGATCCGCGACGCGCTCGTAAGCTGCCTCGGCGGCGACGTGAGCATGTGCCACGAGCTCCTCGCCGCCGTCGCGCGCCACCGCTACGGCCCCCCGAGCGACGACACGCTGATCGTCGAGATCGCCCGCTCAGCGCCGGCGGAGCCTCCCGCGCCGGACGGCACGGGCGCAAACGGCGCCGTCTCCGCCAACGGGCACGCCACCGTGGTCACGACACCGCAGGCCGCGCAGCCTGCGAACACTTCGGCGACATGACCACCCCGCCGATCCCCGTCGCCATCCTGGGTCCAACCGGCTACACCGGGCTCGAGCTCATCGAATGGCTCGCCCGCCATCCGTCGATGCGCACCGCCTACCTCGGCTCGGCCCGCGAGAAGCAGCCTCGCATCGACGCCGAGTTTCCGCGCCTCCGGGGCTTGCTCCCCGACGCCGTCGCCCAGTGCCGGCCGATCGACAAGGTCGGGCACGACGCCATCGCCAAAGAATGCCGGCTCGCCTTCCTCTGCCTCCCGCACGAAGCGGCGATGGTCCACACGCCCGCGCTGCTTATGCGCGGCGTCAAGGTCGTCGACCTCTCCGCGGCCTACCGCCTCAAGGACATCGCTATCTACGAGGCGACCTACGGCCACCACCACACCGATCCCGCCGGGCTCTCCCACGCCGTGTACGGCCTCCCGGAGATCGGCGCCGATCAGCGCGCCGCGATCGCGAACGCCACCCTCGTCGCCAACCCCGGCTGCTACCCCACCGGCGCGACCCTCGCACTGCTCCCGCTCCTCCGCGCCGGCCTGATCGACCCTTCGAGCATCATCATCAACGCCGCCAGCGGCGTCAGCGGCGCCGGGCGCG
>DASPMT010000406.1:0-19494 GCA_035626935.1 Phycisphaerales bacterium
CGTTCTCGATCAACCTGCAACCAGGCTCGGAGATCTCGACGTTCTCGATTAACCTTGCCGAGCCGTACCTCTTCGAGAGCGACTACTCGGGAGCGGCGACGCTGGCCGTGCGCGACCGCGAGTACCGCCAGTACGACGAGACGCGCCGCTCGGCGATCTTCACCCTCGGCCATCGGCTGGGAGAGCGCTGGGTCGCCAGCGCAACCGTCCGTGCCGAGCAGGTGGACATCGACAGCATCGAAGAGGACGCCGCGGTGGACGTGTTCGACGTCGAAGGGGAGAACTCGATCACCAGCATCGGGCTCAAGCTCAAGCGGACCGCCCTTGACCGCAGCGTGCGGCCCACCCGCGGCACGATCGTGGAACTGACGGCAGAGCGAGTGGGCGCGCTGGGCGGCAGCTACGACTTCACGAAGCTAGGCGCCGAGGGCTCGCTGTACGTGCCCGTCGACGAGGACGCCCTCGGGCTGCGGACCGTGCTGCTGCTCCGCAGCGCGATCTTCTGGATCCCCGAGGACGAGGACGACGTACCCGTCTACGAGCGGTTCTACCAGGGGGGCCGCGAGTTCCGCGGCTTCAAGTTCCGCGGCATCGGGCCGCGCGAGCCGCGCAACGACAACCCGGCGGAGCTGGCGAAGGACACCGTGGGCGGGACGTGGTCGTTCTTCGCGGGCGCACAGATCGAGAAGCCCCTGATCGACCAGTATCTTTCGGGCGTGGTGTTCGTCGACAGCGGCACGCTCACCTACGACCCGGGCTTTGACGACTACCGCGTGTCGGTGGGCGCGGGCCTGCGGGTTTACATCCCGGCGCTGGGCCCTGTGCCTCTGGCGTTCGACTTCGGCGTGCCGCTGATCAAGCAGAGCGGCGATCGGACGGCGCTCTTCTCGTTCTCGCTCGACGTGCCGTTCCAGTGATTGATCCGGGCATCCGGCTGCGCTCAGCGCTGGGCGGCGGCCTCGTCGATCGGTCTCCAGCGCGGGTCCCTGAGGATGAGCTGATCCCACAGCAACGCGGTGCGGGCGGCGCGGGCGTGGGGACGGCCGAACAGCAGCGCATCGTCGGGGTCGGTGGGGGCCGGGAGCCGCAGCCCCCACATGGCGCTGAACCGCTCCGGGTCGATGCCGTAGCGCATGTCGCCGAGGAAGGCCGCGTCGTCAGGGCTGGGCGAGACGTAGCCGTCTGTAAACCAGTAAAAGCCGCGCACGGCGTTGCGGCTGCGGTCGGAGAGGGCGGCGGCTCGGGCGAGCGCCGCCGTCTGGGTCAGCAGCGGCTGCGGCTCGCCGGTGATCACGCGTGCGGACCGGAACGGGAGCGTGTGGACGGCGTCGGACCAGATCTGGCCGTCGTGGATGTAGACGGTGCGCCACAGCAGCAGCGAGGCGGGCTGAGGCATGGCGCGCAAGCCTTGGATGCCGTCGTGCCCGCGCGCGCGGGCCAGGTGCTCGGCTGCGCCTGCTGCGCGAGCGTGCATCAGGCCGCCGATGACGAAGATGTAGAGCCACACCCAGACGAAGCCGGCCCCTGCGATCGTGCGCCAGCGCGTGGGGCGGGTCGCCAGGGGCGCCGGCCGCTCAAGGTCGTGCCGGCGCCGCCATGAGATCGCCGTGCTCCACGCGACGGTGACCAGCAGCGGCAGCGTCACGAGCGGGTCGATGATGCCGATCAGGTCCCACGAAACACGGGCGTTTGAGAAGGGCCACCACAGGCACGTGCCGAAGCTGGTGCACGCATCCAATGGCGCATGAGTGATGATGCCCGTCAGGGCGGCCAGGTAGAGCCACCCAGCGGCACGACGGCCGGCCGGAAACAGCAGAAACGGGAGCAGCGCGATCAGTGCGCCGGCGGGGATGAAGCCGATGCCGTGAGTGAAATGGCGGTGCCACAGGAGCCCGCCCATCGGATCTCCCGCGGGACGGATGAAGATGTCGGCATCGGGGATATAGCCGCCGAGCGCACCGGCGAGCCAGGCCGATCGCGGGAGCCGGCGGCCCAGAAAGGTCTGGGCCGCAGAAGCGCCGAGCACGCACTGGGTGACGACGTCCATCGGTCTTCAGTCACCCGCCCGGGGTTTCAGAGATGGCGCCGCGGCCGCTTCCCGCGCGGGACGCAACGGGTGCCCCTGCCAGCGGGTCTTCAGGTCGTGGGGCACCGAGAGGAGGTCGAGACACTTGCCGACGATGAAGTCGACAAGGTCGTCGACGGACGCGGGGCCGAGGTAAAAGCCCGGGTTGGCCGGCGCGACGATGCCGCCGGCGAGCGTCACCGTCTCCATGTTCCGGATGTCGATAAGGCTCAGTGGGGTCTCGCGGTGGACAAGGACGAGACGGCGCCGTTCCTTGAGCGTGACCATCGCGGCCCGGCCCAGCAGGTTGCTGCCGCTGCCGCCGGCGATGTAACCAAGCGCGGTGGACGAACAGGGGACGACGACCATCCCGTCGTGGAGGAACGAGCCGCTGGCGATGACAGCGCCCACGTCTTTGTGCGGATGGATAAAGAGGCGCCGACCCGCGGCCGACGCGGCCTCAACGCCGACGCGAGCTCCCAAGGCCGGGCACAGGCACGCCAGCTCCAGTGCGGAGACGCCCAGCTCGTCGTGAAGGAGCCGCCTGCCATACTCGGTTGCGACCAGGTGAACCTCGGCGCCGGCGACGAGCAACTCCTCCAACAGGCGAGTGGAGTAGAGGGCGCCCGACGCACCGGAGATCCCGATGACAAAGCGACGGCCCGCGGCAACGGGGGCCGCGGAAAACGGGGGGCGGGCGGGATGGCCGTTGTCTGAGGGCAAGAGGGCCGCGGTGTGCGGCAGCGATTCTAGGTGAAGGGGGGGCGGGGACCCCGGCCAGCGTTACGCAATGTACGCGGAGCGGGAAACAGCCCACGCCCCCGTCCCGCACCCTCCGGGGAAGGGAGCGGGGACTGATCGCTTCCTAGAGTCGGCCACCCCCATGACCACTCCCCGCCGCAACCGTGTCCCTCTCGCCCTCTGCCTGCTCGCCGCCGCCTTCGCGACGGCAGGTTGCTCCTACAGCACGTGGCCGCCGGTGGAAGGTGGCGAACGGCAGACCAACCCGTCGCAGATCAATAGCGCGCCGACGCCGCAGGTGATCGGTGAAGCGCTGAGCATGGTGACGCTGCGGTATCCGCCGGTGGGCAACGCCGAACGCGGTCGGGTGTACGAGGTGCCGTTCGCGTTCTGCCTGCCGGCGGGTGCGGACGGGGAGAGCTACGACCTTGTGGCACGCCGCGTGCGCCGCGGCGCGCAGCCGGCAACGGAGGAGAACGCGTCGCTACCGACGTACTACATCTCGCGCGTGATCGTGCGCGGCGTGACGGCGGAGGTTGACGTGCTGCGTCCGGTCCCGGAGCTCGGCGCCGACGCGGAAGGTCGGCCGCGGTACCAGGGCGTGACTGTCTATCTGCTGGGAAGCCTGGGTTCGTGGAAAGCGGACCGCCACCACACGTTCCCGGTGGGGATCTTCGACGTGCCGGAGCGCACGGTACGGCCGATTGCGCCGGCGACCTGGGGAACCATGAACTGAGCCTCAGTTCCCGGCAGGGGGGACGGGCGCGCCGGGGGGAGCAGATGGGGCTGCTCCGGGCGGAGCGGGGGGTGTTGCGCCCTCCAGCGGCTTGCCTGTGCGGATGTCCTGACCACGGAATCGGCGGGTCATGTCGCGTGTCAGGGCGGCCATTCGCCCACGCTGCTCGGCGCTGGTGTGCTTCTGGCCGCGCTCGTTGACAAAGCCCATGAAGCCGGCGGCCCGCTCGGCGTTGACGGGGCGCTCGCTTGCACCCTTCATGCGCTGCTCGTCGCGTTTGGCCTGCCGCTTCGCTTCCGCCACCCGGTCTTCGTCCTTGACAGGGACGTTGAACCCGGAGACATCCTCGAACATCTTGGTCATGTCGACGAAGGCCTTGTCGAGGTACGCCTCGCGGTCCTCGGGCTTGACCATCGTGTACTCGGCGGCGAACTTGTCCCAGATGTCGACCATGAGGCGCTCAGAGTTCTTCATAAGCTGCTCGCGCGCCCTTGCGCCGATGCCGGCGGCGAAGCCCGAGACCAGGGCCGAGTCGTTGCTGTCCATGCTCTTCAGTCGAGCGATGAGGCGCTTGAGGATGGCCAGGCGCTCGTCGACGGGGAGGTTGTTGAAAGCGTCGGTGAGCAGCGTGTAGTCGAGCACGTCCGACAGGTCATCGGCGAAGATATCCGGCACAGCCCGCGGCCGCATCTGGACGTAGGCGAGGGCGCCGCCGGCGCTGAGCATCACGACCAGGGCGCTGACGGACGCTCGCCGGAGCCATCGCCGCTCCCACAGCCGACCGGCCCCCTCGGCGATGTCACGGAGGGAATCGGTCGCGGGCTTGCGGTAGCGGGCCTTTCCACCGCTGTGCGCTCTGGGGAAGATGTCCTTGAGGATGCTCTCGGGCATGGTCGGGCTCGCGGTCTACGGGTTGCTCGGCGGAGGCGCCGGGGGAGTGCCGGGGATGCCGATCGCGTCGCGGGTCTGCTGGTTGACGTTGGCGGCGTCGAGCTTCAGCCAGTCGACGTGCCAGTCGGAGAAATAGAGGGCCATCTGCCCGCTGTTGCCGGGCTGCTTGTGCCACGGCTTGGCGTCGCCCATGACGGGGAAGTCGCCGTTGGCCTCGTACATCCGCGTGACGGAGAACCCGGCGTTGCGGTCGAAGGCGAACAGCTCGCGCACGACCATGAGGGTGCCGGCCCAGTACTCGTAGCTGATGCCGAACTTGGCGCCGACGTCCGGGTCCTTGTCGCAGGGGCAGAAGTATGGGTCGCGGTACTGGAACGGCGATTCGGCGTCGTTGGGATCAAGCCGATCCGGCAGGGGCGCGTCCATGTATTTCTCGACCGTGTCGAGCAGCGCCGGGTCGTTGACGAGTGCGGCACGCTGCTCCTCGGGAGCGCGCTGGGTCATGTACTGAAAGGGCAGGACGTTGGGGAGCATGTCCTTGTTGTCGCGCCGGTACCCCTCCAGGGCAGTGCCGAACGAGCGGAGATTGACCATGCACTTGGCCCGCCGCGCCGCGTCGCGGCTCTTGGCCAGGCCCGGGAGCACGATCGCCAGCAGCACGGCGATGACCACCATGCAGACCAGCAATTCAACGAGCGTGAATCCGCTTTGGGCTGCGAGATGGCGTGGGCGATGGTTCATCGGGGTTCCCCACCTGGGTGCCCACTCATATCGCGGCGACGGTGACGGGTTGCAGCCCTGGGGACTGGCGGAGTAAGGGTGTGAAGCTGGGGACTCCTTTCGTGTGCGGTTGCCGTGCCGGTCGATTGTGGTATCCTTCCACTGTCTGCTCTGCACGGCACTCCGTTCTGGAGCCGCCGTTTCCGCTGTGGGGAAAGGAATGGCGATCATGGCCCGGACGCAACGCGCGGGGGGGTTCTCACTGGTTGAACTGCTGGTGGTGATCGCGATCATCGCCCTGCTGGTGGGGATGCTCCTGCCCGCGCTCGCCGGCGCCCGCAAGGCGGCGCGCGAGGCCAAGTGCAAGAGCAACATCAACCAGTACGTCCGCGGGATGTTCCAGTACGCCATTGACTACAAGGACCGGGTCGCCACCTACTCCTGGCAGCGACAGGGCATCTACCGCCGCATGACCGACGGCCAGTTCCGCGGCCCGTTCGGCGACGACTTCTCCGCGGCGCGCGAGCAGATGAACGACATCATCCAGTCGCGCTCCAAGGTCTTCAACTTCAACATGACGGGGAACTTCGCCCCCCACCCCAACCTGTCGATCTGCATCATGGGCGACTACCTGACCGGCTTCATCCCCGAGCCGGTCGCGGCGTGCCCGGAAGACAAGGCCGTGCTCAAGGCCGCGGCCGACCCCGTCGGGTTCTACAACAGCCTCGCGACCAACAACACGGTGACCAACACAAGCGACCCGCCCCTGTTCGCGCGGGCCTCGTATCAGTTCCCGTACCCGTTCTGGAGCGTCGACCGGGACGAAGCGGGGTGGCAGGTGCGCATCGGACCGGTCAACGAGACGCTCACGTGGTCCGGCGATCCGCGCCTGGGGCGCCGCAAGTTCAGCGACCTTCGCTTCCCCGCGCTGAAAGTGATGTTCTACGAACGCTTCGCCCGGCACGGCAAGCACCCGATCTATTTCACCCACCCCTACGCGGAGGTGATGGTCACGCTGGGAGATGGCAGCACGCGCAAGCTGCGCACCCAGGAAACCAACGACGGCGGGTACCTGCTGGTCAACGGCACGATCCAGCGCACGACCATTACCTACTCGCCGCTGCCGGCCCGCGAAGAGCCGCCGTGGCCGGGCGGACCGGCGGCACAACCCCCCCACTTCGCCAGCACGATCGGCGGGCTCAAAGGGTGTGACTACGGCAGCAACGAAGTGCTCAGGTAGCGGAGTCGACTCGTTGCTCTGGACAGACTGATGCCTAAGTTGCGCTAAACGGCCCGACCGACCGCCGCTACACCCTCGCAACGATGCCCGCTCGCACGTCGGCGCTCGCGCCGGTGATGTGCCGCAGCGGGAGCGCCTCGCCGTCCCACGCCAGCGCACCGAGCACCGCCCACCCCACCGCCTCACGCAGCTCGACCGGCACACCGTGCGCTGCGCTCTCCTCCACGCGGCAGGAGGAGCACCCCTCGATGGCCCGCATCAGGGCGCGGTTGCGCACCCCGCCGCCGGCCACGATCACGCGCTGCGCGTCCGCTCTTCGCGCCTCGTCGCCGATCACCTGACCGATCGCCTCGCAGGCGCTCGCGGCCAGAGCTGCCCCCGGCACACCGGCACCCCCCTTCCAGTGGCGACCGATCCACGCGCTCGCCTCATCTCCAGTGCCGAGCGACCGTCCCGCCGCGCCCTGAACGCGGAGGATGCCCAGGAGATCGTCGAGGGCGTCGTCGTCGGGGTCGGCGGCGAGGGCCGCGGCCCCGCTCTCATCAAACGGCGCACCCATGGTCCGCCGTGCGACGAGGTCGAGCAGTTGGTTGCACGTGCAGAGGTCGCGCCCCTTGAAACCCCGCTCACCCGCGGCAGCACCCAAGAGCGTGGCGTTGGCGAACCCGCCGAGATTCACGACTATCCGCGCCTCGCCGTGTGCACGGTCCCGGAACAAGACGTAGTCGCTCAGCGGCGTGAGGGGCGCGCCTTGGCCTCCCGTGGCCAGATCGGCGGCGCGCAGGTCGGCAACGACCGGCACACGGGCGGTATGGGCCACGAGGGGAGCGCTGACGAGCTGCCAGCTCACCGGCGGCCGGTGAAAGACTGTCTGACCGTGCACGCACGCGGCCTCGACGGCGTCGCCCCCGCGGAGCCGGGTGATCGCATCCGCGTGGAGGAGCGAGAAGTCGCGGCAGAGCTCGGCGATGGCGCCCGCGGTCATGGGCGTCTGGTCGGCAAGCTCGCGCAGAGGCCGCTGGCAGGCGCCCAGCGGGAGCGACACGGCTCGCACCAGGCGTGCCACCGTGCCGTCAACGCCGCGCCCGTCAAGCTCGACAAGCGCGGCGTCCAACCCGTCGATGCTGGTGCCGGTCATGACGCCGATGAAGAGCCGGGACATGACGGGAGCATATGTGAGAGCAGCGGCTACTCCGAAGATCCCAACTCGTCGGCGACCCGCTGATACCACTTGAGAGACTGGGCCAGACCTCCCTGCCGGCACCAGGTGCGCCAGAGCCGGGCGTGCTCGGCCATCACTCCGCGGCACTGTTCAGCGAGGATCCGACGGGCATCGGCGGAGAGCCCGCCGGGGTACCGCCTGGCGACCGCCCGCGCGGCGGCGAGCCGGGCGCCGTCGAGCGCGTGCTCGAGCTCATCGCGCAGGTCACCCACCACGCGGCTGGGAACACGGACGCCGCCGAGGGACTCGGCAACCGAGCGCCAAAGCTCCAGGTCGCCTGCTTCGCGGCGGTCGTTGAGCGGGAGATCGAGGTCGAGCGCCAGCGCGCTGGCGTTGTGGAGGCGGCCGGTCATGCCGGGACGGGAGAGCCCAAGTGCACAAGCACGCAGCGCAGAGTCTGCATCTCCGAGCGACTCGATCCACGGCCCGGATTCGAGGCTCTCATCGCCAAGGGCGTGCAGCGAGGCGGCGCGCGCGTTGAAACTCTGACCGTCGCGCCTGTTCCAGGAGGCGGCAGCGCCGTGAGCGATGCCCAGGAGCGCAACGGCCCGCTGCTGGCGATGACCCTTGTCGCCCCAGTCGGTCGTCAGCAGGCCCCAAGCGCCTGCGGCGGCGCCCTGCTCGACCGCCGCGGCGATATTGCCGCGGCGTTCGGCCGTGCGTCCGAAGAACGTGAGCCATGAGCTCGTGCCCGGGCAGGCCCACACCTCGCGTCCTGCGGCGGACATCTTCGAAACCGGCGTCGTGAAGTCGTGGTCCGGCTCGTACCCCCATACAAGCGCTACACCCTGCGGGTCCACGCCGGCGGCCGCTTCGGGCTGGTTGGTCAGCATGTCCGCCCAGAACATCGGACGTTTGCCCAACGCGTGCGCGGCGGCGCACACGCCGTTCACGTACTCGATAAAGACGGCGGCCCGGCCGCGCCGCGCGACCTCGGCGGCGCTGCGACCGTACGCGATGTCGTACACCTCGTCGCAACCGATGTTCACAAGCGGGCAGGAGAAGTTCGGGAGCAGCTCTTCGAGCAGGGCGCGGACAAACGCCTGCGAAGCCGGGTCGGTCGGGCAGAGGCTCCAAGGCCCCTTCCGCGGCCACACGTCGAACATCCAGTCTCCGTGTGTCTCGGCGAGGTGGGCGTACCGCGGCAGCTCCAGCCAGCGCGTCAGGTGCCCGAAACAGTTCTGGTTCGCCGCCAGTTCGATCCCCCGCGCTCGGCAGTGCGTGTCGAGCTCGCGAACTTCCTCGGCCGTCAGCGGCTCCCACCCTTCCCACACATCCTGATGATCCTGGTACGCGAAGGTGTGCTCGGTGTAGAGCTGCAGGTGGTTGACCTTAAGTGAAGCAAGTAGATCGATCTGCCGGATCAGCTCGGGCATCGTGGGGATGCGGCAGCGGGAGACGTCGAGCATGACGCCCCGCGTGCGGAAGGCCGGCTCGTCCTCGATCATCACCGCCGGAACATGGGCGCCGAACCGCCGGATGAGCTGCACCAGCGTCCATAGCCCCAGCCGCGCGCCGGTGATCGAGGGTGAAGCGATTCGCACGCGCGGCCCGCCCTCCGCCGCTTCCTTCGCGATCGACAGTGCGTACCGCTGCTCGCGCACCGCAGGAGTGGGCAGGTCCAGCGGCCCATCCACCAGCACCTTGAGCACGGCCCGCTCGTCGGCTCTCACCGCCATGAGCCCAACCGAAGCGAACACTGGCTCAACGACCCACGCCGGCGCGCCCGTGTAGGTGATGAGCCCCCCCGCCGCAACCTGCACCGCCCCGCCGAGGCGTTCCACCCGCCGCGGCGTCGGCAGCAGCAGCAACTCGCTCTCGCCAATCCCGTCACCCATGAGCCGAGCATACCCGGCGCGACGCCGGAACGCGGGTCCGAAAAGAATCTCAGAGAAGCTGGGGATGACATCCGGTTCTTCAATGGCCTCGCCGCTCCCTTCTCGTGCGATCTCTTCGCGGCTTCTGTGCCAGAACCATTCCTCTTGTCCACGCGTCGCCGCGCTTCCGCGTTCCCCTCTTCTACCCTCCATCATGCTCGACCTGCGCTCCGACACAGTCACCCGTCCCACACCCCAGATGCGCCAGGCGATGGCCGGCGCCGAGGTGGGCGACGACGTGCTGGGCGACGATCCAACGGTGATCGCGCTGCAGGAGCGCGTCGCCGAAGTGCTGGGGAAGGAGGCCGCGGTGTTCGTGCCCAGCGGCACGATGGCCAATCAGGTTTCCATCCGCACCCACACCGAGCCGGGCGACGAGGTGATCTGCCACCGCGACTCGCACATCATCCACTACGAGACCGGTGCGCCCGCCGCCCTGTCATCGGTCATGATCGCGCCGCTGAGCGGCGACGGCGGGCGGTTCTCTCCGGCCGACATCGCCGCGGTCGTGCGCGCCCGCTCCTCTCACTTCGCGTGTTCGAAACTGCTGGTGATCGAGAACACCTTCAACCGCAACGGCGGCGCCGTGTGGCCGCTGGAGCAGGTGGCCGCCGCGACAGCGGAGGCTCGCCGGCACGGGCTCGCCTGCCACCTCGACGGCGCCCGTCTATGGAACGCGTGCGTCGCCACGGGCAGGTCGCCGCGCGATTTCGCCCAGCATTTCGACACCGTCTCCTGCTGCTTCAGCAAGGGGCTCGGAGCGCCTGTCGGCAGCGCGATCGCGGGCACGAAGGCGATGATGACGCGGGCCCACCGCTTCCGAAAGATGTTCGGGGGCGCCATGCGCCAGGCGGGCATGATCGCTGCGGCGGCCCGTTTCGCTCTTGACAACCACCGCGACCGGCTCCAGGAGGACCACGCCGCGGCCCGGTTCCTCGCCGATGCACTGACGGTGATCCCCGGTGTGTCGCTCCTGTACCCCGTCGAGACCAACATGGTGTTCATCCAATGGAGCGGGGGACCCGACTCGGCGACGTTGTCGGCCCGTCTCCGCGGACATGGGGTGCTGACGCTCCCCGGTCAGGGGCGGACGATGCGGCTGGTGACCCACCTGGACGCCCCGCGAACGCTCATTGAAACGGGGCTCCCCGCCTTCCGCGAAGCGCTCCGGGCCTGAACCGCCGATGTTGATGGGTCGTCTTTTCACCACGCGCCAGCTTCCCTTTGTGGAAGTTTGCGTTTACTATCATCTGACGACGACCCACACCAGGAGCCTCCGATGAACCGCCAGACCATCGCCGCCTTTGCCGCCGCCGCGGCCATCACCGCCGCCTTCCTCACGGGCACATCTGTTGCACGCTCGAGCAAGGGAACGCCCGACAACAAGATCGCAACCGTCAACATTCAGACAATCTTCGACTCGCTGGCGGAGCGGAAGGACAAGCTCGAGATGCTGCAGTCTGAAGCGGCGCGACTCGAGGGCGAGTTCGCCGCGATCAACAGGAACATCAACGCGGAGCGCGAGGCGGCGACCAAGATGCCCGAGGGCCCGGCAAAGGACGCCGCGATCGACGCCGCGGTGGACAAAGACGTGATGGCCAACATCAACATCAAGAAGGCCAAGGCCAAGCTCGAGAAGGACCAGGCGGCCACCATCCGCTCGATCTTCGACAAGATCCAGAAGGAAGCCGCCAAGCAGGCCCAGATCAACGGCTACACCATGGTGATGGCCTCCGACGACTGGGTGCAGATGTCCCCGCGCGCCACCTCGCAGGAATTGACGCAGATGATGAGCCTGCGCCGCTTCCTTTACGTCGACTCCAAGCAGCACGACATCACGACCGAGGTGCTCAAGTCGCTCAACGACGGGTACGCCGCCAACAAGGCCGCCGCCCCTACGCCGGCGCCCTCCGCCCCCACGACGCCCGGCACCACGCCCACCCGCCCGAACTGATGCCCACGCTCACGACCGGTCAACTCGCCGCCGAGCTCGGCGCTGCGCTCACCGGCCCGGCCGACATCGCCATCAGCGGCGCTGAAGCGCTGGACCAGGCTTCGCCCGGCCAGGTCGCCTTCGTGCGTTCACCGAAGTTCGCTAAGGCCTGGCCGGCCAGCCGCGCATCGGCGGTGCTGGTGACGCGGGGCATCGAGCTGGCGCCGGGCACGTCGCCAGACGGCTCACCCCGGGCGGTGCTGACGGTGACCGACGCGGACCTGGCGATGACGCGGGTGCTGGAACTGCTGATGCCCGCGGCGCCGGCCCTCGCACAGGGCGTTCACCCGACGGCCATCGTGGACGCATCGGCGGTCGTGCACGCCTCGGCGTACGTCGGGCCGTTCGTCACCATCGGACCCGCGGCGGCCGTCGGGGCCGGCGCCGTGCTGCACGCCGGCGTGCGGATTGGCAGCGCGGTGACGATCGGCGAAGGGAGCGTCCTGCACGCGAACGTCGTGGTGCAGGACCGCTGTGTGGTCGGGGCGCGCTGTGTCTTCCACCCGGCGGTGGTGATCGGCGCCGACGGCTTCGGCTACCGCTTCGACCCCATCAGCCAGTCTCTGCTGAAGATCCCTCACATCGGGCACGTGCGCATCGGCGACGATGTGGAGGTCGGTGCCGGCTCGTGCATCGACCGCGGCAAGTTCGGAGCAACCACCGTCGGCGACGGCACCAAGATCGACAACCTGGTCCAGGTCGGTCACAACTGTCGGATCGGGCGCGGCGTGATCGTCTGCGGCTGCGTTGCGCTCGCCGGCAGCGTGACCATCGGCGACGGTGTGATGATCGGCGGCGGCGCCGGCGTGGCGGACAACATCACGGTCGGAGCGGGGGCCCGCATCGCCGGCAAATCCGGCGTGATGAACGACGTCCCCCCCGGCGAGACCGTCACCGGCGCACCGGCCCTCCCGCACCGCGACTGGGCCCGCGCCCACGTCGCCCTCCGCCGCCTGGCCGACCCGCCCCAGCGGCCTGAAAAGCCCGCGAAGAAGTCGTAGGGCGACAGAACGGCGCCGCTCGCGCATCTGAACAGTCCCCGCGAAGGAGACTTTCCGTGCACCACCGCCACATGCGGCTCGCCGCCGTTAACGGCCGCCTGTTGGCCGCCGTCACCCTGTTTGTCGGCGGCGCCGCCCTGCTCGGCTTCACGCTCTGGCGCCAATCGTCCAGCCGCACGTTCGCACCCTTACGCGTCGCGTCCGGACCCCCCCGGCGCGCCCGTCCCGCCCGGCGACTTCGTGCAGGGCGTTCCACCGTCCGGACACGCCGCGGCGCCGCTCGACGCCGCGCCCAAAGCGCCCGCCGCGTTCCGCTCCATCACGGCCACAGGCGACCTCGCCGATGAGCTCGACCGTTTCCAGGAAGCCGTCGCTGACAAGGTCCGAGCCGCCCGTCCGTCGCGCCCGCTCCCGGCACCGACCGATATCGCCCCCGCGGCCCGCGCCGCGCTCGCCGCGTGGCTGGCCGACGCCTCGCCCCGCGCCATGGCCGCCGCCCTCGAGCCCGAAGCCCTCGATACTGGGCGCGTGGGTGTGGAGATCGACAGCCCGTTTCCCGGCGGCTTGGCGCCGCCCGGCCCGATCGCCGGCGGGCCCGGGGCCCCGCAGCGCCGACCGTTCACGGCCACGCCCGGCGCGACGACAGCTCCTCCCGACGGGCGCGAGCAGCGCGCGGTGATTGCGCAGGCGCCCGGCGAGCGTCCGCCCGGGCGTGCCGGACGCACGGTGCACGCGAGCATCCCCGTGCGCCCCAGGGACGCGAAGGTGGGCGTCGAGGCCACTGTGTCCGTCGCCCTGACGTTCGACGAGAAGTCGCAGAAATGGACCGCCGGCCCTGTGTCAGTCTCGGCCGACGGCGACCTGCTGAAGGACGCGATGCAGAAGGTGAGGAGCGCCAAGTGATCCGCCCGCCCCGCGCCTTCACGCTTGTCGAACTGCTGGTGGTCCTCGGCGTCATCGCCGTGCTCGTCTCGGTGCTGCTGCCGGCGCTGGCCGGAGCCCGTGCCGCCTCACGCCGCACGGTGGCGCTCTCCAACATGCGCCAGGTGGTCACCGCCTTTGCGCTCTACGCCGAGCAGTACAAGGCCTTCCCGCACGCGGCGCCCGGCCACAGCACCACGCCAGGCTCCGAGCCCCCCTTCCCCGACCCGCCCGGGCTCATCAGCTACCAGTGGTTCCCCGACAACATGCGCATCGCCACCGGCAGCGTGTGGGACCTGGAATGGACCTGGCCCGCGCTCCTCGCCCACGTAACGCCATGGAGCGAGGCGTACAACACCTGGGTCTCCCCCGGACGCTCGCTCTCGCTCGCGACCCTCCAGCAGCAGATCGAGAGCGGTGTCGTCGAGCCGATGAACCAGACGTCGCTGCGCTATTCCCAGTCGTTCCTCGCGCACAGCTCGCTCTGGTCCACGCCCGCCTCCGCGACGCCAGAAGCGCTCGTCGGCGCACAGCGCCCGGCCGATGTGTCCCAGCCTTCCGCCAAGGCGATTCTCTATGACGCCGACCTGGGCTGGCTCGCTCGCGACCCGCTCAAGGTCAACGGGCACAACCAGGCCGCAACGCCGGTCGGCTTCGTCGACGGGCACAGCGCCCTGCACGACCCGACCGCTGCCTCTGCTGCTGTCGCCAACCCGCTCAACAACGGCGACACCCGGGCGCTGCACAACACCGCGACGGGTGTCCGCGGCAAGGACTACTGACAACCGCATCGGAAAACCGCCGCGCGGCCGCTTTCCATTTTGGTAAGCACCTACTAACATACCTCCGGTGCTCACCTTGGCCCTGAACCCGCGCACGCTGGCACGCCCGGTCCGCTTGAGCGGCACCGGCCTGTTTGCGCCCGTCCGATGCGCGCTGACCATCCACCCCGCGCCCCCGTGCAGCGGCATCACGCTGCGGCGGGTGGATGTGCCCGACCAGCCCCTCATCCGTGCCGACGCTCGCCACGTCCACACGCCGTTCCCCGAGGCCGCGCGCGACGCGGCACGCCACACGGTGCTTCTGCCCGCGCCGGGGAAGAGCGGCGTGCACACCGTCGAGCACCTGCTCAGCGCGCTGTGGGGCCTGGGGATCACCGACGCGCACGCGGACGTTAACGGCCCCGAGATCCCCATGCTCGACGCCAGCGCGCTCCCCTTCGCGGTGGCGCTCCGCGACGCCGGTGTGGCCGGGCCCTCGTCGAGCGACACGCGCTGCGCCGAGCCGATCGTGGTGGAAGAACCGATCGAGCTGGCCGCGGGGGAGGCCCGCATCACCGCCGAACCGTCGGAAGGGCCGACGCTCGAGCTCGCGTACCACCTCGATTACGGCGCAAGCTCCAGCCCGCTGCTCCGGGCACAGACCGCGTCGTTCACGCTCAACTGGCAGAACCCCGACGCCGGGGATTACCTGTCGCGTGTGGCGCCGGCCCGCACGTTCTGCACGCAGCACGAGGCGGACGCTTTCCGCGCCGCCGGCTTCTTCGCCCACCTGGGTCCGACCGACGTGCTCATCGCAGGGCCGGAAGGCCCGGTCAACACCACGCTCCGCATGCCGCACGAGCCGGCGGCGCACAAGGTGCTGGACCTGCTCGGCGACCTCGCGCTCGCGGGGCGACCGGTGTTCGCCAAGGTGACGGCGCACCGTTCCGGCCACACGCTGAACCACGCGATGGCCAGGGCGCTGATGGAACTCGGCTGAGCCGCGGTCCGCTCGCGCCTATTTCTTCTTCAGCAGGCTCTCGACGGTGAACGCGAGCTGCTTGACGTCACGCTTGGCGGTAGCGAGCGCGATCTTCGATTCTTCAACCTTCGCAGCCCGCAGCGCCGTCTCCGCCCGCTTCCAGAGCTTCTCCGCCGCCTTGTTGTCGGCGGCGAGATAGAGCTCCCCGATCAGCTCCTGCAGCTTGGCGAGCTGGATCGTGTCGTGGTGCTCGTAGTAGCGGTCCACGATCTTCCGCTGGGCGTGGGTAAGGTCAGGACGCTTGGCCATTCCGGAGCGTACGCCGCTACTCCCAGTCCCCCGCCTCGCGCTCCCGCTCGGAGCTCGCCCCCTCCGTCTTCGACGCCGGACTCCCAGTCCCGTCGCGCCGCTTCACCTTCACCGCCGGATTCCCCACGTAGACCCACCCCTGCTCCAGGCTCTGCATCGCCACGCCCCGCGCTCCCAGGATCGCGCCTTTTCCCACCGCCACGCCCGGTCCGACAAACGCATCCGCCGCGAGCCACGCGTCGTCCTCCACGGCAATGGGCATCCGCAGCAGCGGCATGTCGGCCCGCCGGTAGTCGTGCGACCCCGCGCACACGTGAACGCCTTGGCTGATGGAGACGTTCCGCCCGATCGCCACCTTTCCCAGGCAGTAGAGGATCGCCCGGTCTCCGACCGACGAGTTCTCGCCGATCGACAGGTTCCACGGCTGCTCGACGCGCACGCTCGAACGGATGCGCACACGCGGCCCAACCGTGGCCCCGAACCGGCGAAGCAGCCAGGCGCGAAGCCCGTACCAGTTGTGGAACGTGCAGCGGAACAGGACCGACCCCGCGTACATCCACGCGACGCGCCCGAGCTTCTCGCGAAGCGAGTACGGACTCTCCGCGCGAGCCCCCTTGTCCGACGTTCCCGGATCGTCACCGCTCATGCCCGCCAGCATACCGCCCCCTCTATCGGCACGGGCGGCCGGCGCCTGCGCTGCGATTGCCGGTATCCTGCCCACATGGCCGACCAGCCTCCGGCGTCCGGACCCGTCTGCCCGCACCTGATCGCCTTCCTCACCGACCGCGACGTCCCCTGCCCTGCCTGCAATTACAACCTGCGCGGCCTGACCAGCGACCGATGTCCCGAGTGCAACCGCGCCTTGGTGATGCAGATCCGTCTTGCGGAGCCGCGCCTGGGAGCGTGGGTCGCCACGCTCGCCGCCGCCGCGGCGATGCTCGGTTTCAACGGTCTCCTCGCCATTTACTTCCTGGTCTGGGTGATGCGTCGTTCGTACGGACCCGGTTGGACGATGGCGGTGCCGCTGTTCATCTCCACACCGACTGCCGCCGCCGCCCTTATCGTGATCATCAGGGGCCGCCGCCGGTTCTGCAACCTGGGCGACTCCACTCGGCTCACCCTCGCGCTGGCCGCCTGGGGATTGACCGCCCTGAGCGCTATCGCCTTCTTCAGTCGGACGGACTGATGGTTCCCGGACGCTGCACTTTCCGGTGAACCGAGAGGATCAGCACACCGTCAAACGCCTTGTGCCCACCGCCTTCACCGGCATGTCGCTCCCGCTGCTGGACAGGATCCAGATCGCATCCCCGTGCGACGTGCGCTGGGAGGAGATGACCGGGGATGAACGGAGCCGCCGGTGCGCCCGGTGCAGCCTCGACGTCCACAACCTCGCGGGACTGACCCGCGCCGAAGCCGAACGCCTGCTGACCCGCCGCTTCAATCCGGAGGGAAGAGAGACGGCGGGGTGCTTCTGCGCTCAGATCTACCGACGCGCCGACGGTACGGTGCTCACCGCCGACTGTCCTGTCGGTGTTGCGGCGCTCCGCCTGAAGGCACGCCGCGCCGCAGCGCGGCTCTCAGCACTGCTTGGGATCACCTCGCTGGTCGCCTACGCAGCCGCCTTGGAGTCCCGTTCGATTCCGTTCGCCAACGCCCAGCCGCTCGCGACCATCGCGGCCTGGCTCAGGGAACCGACGCCGCTCGTGCCGATCAAAGGGAAGGTGGCCCTTCGCGGGGAGATCAGGCTCGGCCGCGTCGCTCCCGCCGCTCCGTCGCAACCTGCCGGCCCCTTGCCCGCGCGTACCGAAGGATCACCATGAGCGCCGTCCCGCTGCCGCTGCTCGACCGCGTCCGCACCGCGTCCCCCTGCCCGGTGAGGTGGGAAGACATGCGCGGCGACGACCGCACGCGTCGGTGCGATCAGTGCAACTTGAGTGTGCATAATCTCTCCGCGATGACCGGGTCGGAAGCGGAAGCGTTCCTGGCGGAGAAGTTCGGCGCGGACAGGTCGCCACAGGAACGCCGAGTGTGCGCAATCTATTACCGGCGAGCTGACGGAACCATCCTCACCGCGGACTGCCCCGTCGGCGTCGCAGCGCTGCGCGCCCGCGCGCGTCGGGCGGCGGTGCGCGTCGCGGCGGCACTCGGCCTGGTCACGCTGACTGGCATCTCAGCGGCCGGGTCACAGGAGGGCAGCGGGCTCGCGTGGAGATGGGCGCAGCCGTTCTCGGCGCTGGCCAGGCTGGCGGGGCTGCAAACGGCCCCGCCCGCGCCACCGCTCGCCGGAGCGATCGCCATCACCCCGCTTCCCCTGCCCCCGCCGCCCTCCCCAGCGGGAGGCTCACGATGATCCCCTTCATTCTCGGGGCCGGGCTGGCCTTCTCCGCGCTGGTCGCCTCCGCGCTTCTGATCCGGACCGAATCCTGGTGGGAGGTCCATCCCACCCTCTGGTCGGCAACCCTCACCCTGGGACTTGTGCCGCTGTTTTCCGCCTGGGCGGCGGCGGAGGTTATGAGGATCGTCCGCTCTCCCAAGGTGCTCTCGGAAGGATCGGGGATGAGCCGTCGACTGCTGGCCGGGCTGACCGCGGGCCTGGTTTCGTCCGCGACCGGGGCCCTGGCTGTCGTGACGCTTGAGCCGAACGGCGGCGGAAGAGCGTGGCTCCTCATGGGCGCGAGCGCCTTTGCGTCGACGATCGCGGTTCTCGCCTTCGCCAAACGCAGGAAGCGTGGGCACTGCAGACGGTGCGATTACGACCTGGCAGGTGTAACGCCCGCGGCGCGCGGACGGTGCCCTGAGTGCGGCCTGGACCAGATGGCAGCGACGTAACCGGAGCGTGATAACCGGGGATGGACGTGCCGCCGATCAATCGGGTGTCGATTGCCGCCGATGAAGGCGGGCCATGAGCACCCAACCGCCCCCGCTGCCCGCCGGACCGACCGACGACGAGATCGTTCTGCCGCTCACCGCGGCGAGGGGTGCAGTGTTCGAGACGCCAGCGCCGGAGCGACGCTCGCTCAATGTCGGCTTCGATACCGAAGACTGGCGCAACTGGGCGATCTTCGCCGCAGGCATTACCGTGGTGGGAGGCGGGCTGGCCGCAAGTCTCGGCCAAACCGGTGCTCCGGGCGAAGAAGTCGCGACCCACATGCAGTTCACTGCGGGAGCCGTGCTCGGCGGCATGCTCTTTGTCGTGCTGCTGCCGGCGGTGCTTATGGCGATCGCCGCCAGGGTGTCGAAAGGACGCATCGCCAAGGCGGCCCGGAGCGTCGTCGCGTGCATCGCCCTCGTGATGGCCGCGATGCACCTGATGGGCATCGTCGTGGGCATGCCTCGGATGGAGCCCCCGCCGCGCCCCGCAGCGGCCGCGACGTTCAAACCGTTGCTCGCACAGCAAGCTGCGCAGGCCGCAGACGGCGAGGGTGCATCGACTCCGGCCGCGGCCGTGCCCGCGCCGCTCCCGCGTAAGCCGCGGGGCGCCGCCGAGCAGCGCAGCGCAGTCGCGGGCGCGGCGAGAGACTTCGCCGCGTACACCAACGGCGCGGTCGCGCCGCTGGTAGACGCCATGCAGCGGCTGGAGCTGGCCGGGGGTATGGACATACGGACGCTCGCCGATGAAGAGTCGCTGACCAAGCGGATCACGATCATCCGCGACGCCCGCCCTGCCGCCGATGCAGCACTGCGGACAGCCAAGACGCTGGCCGACAAGGCCCGGGAGATCGCCCTCTCGCACGGCGCAAGTACCGCCGAGGCGGACCAGTTCGTCCGCGGCGTCACGTCGGGCGGCAAGCTCGACCGGTTCGTCCGCGTGCGCGAGATCGACGTGGCGCTCTTCTCGCTGATGGACGCCTACCTCACGACGCTGCAGAAGACCCGCGGACGCTGGACCGTCGTGGACGGCATGTTGGAGACGACCGACCCAAAGCTGCTGACTGAAGTGGGCGCGGTGGTGTCGCGGATCGAGCAGCTGGCGGCGGAACAGAACCGGCTGACCGACGGTCCGGCGGAGGCCTCTGTCACGCCGAAGTGACGCTC
>DASPMT010000407.1:0-11723 GCA_035626935.1 Phycisphaerales bacterium
CGCGGAGATACTCGCGGCTTGTGGACTGGGCCTGGCGGAGCGAAGTTGTCAGATCCAGCGGCGTGGCGCCCTCAGCGATCTTGCCATAGGCGGCTAACCGCGCGGCGACGTCGCGGGCCTCGTCGGCTGGGGTTAGTTTGAACTGCCGGGCGGCGGGGTCGCTGGTCGGCGGGTTGGTGCGCGAGACTTGGTCGGCTCCGATGGGTCCGTCAAGTGGGCGGCCGCTCAGTTCCGGTCGAACCGTGGCACCTAGAAGGCTGGCGGACCGTTCGCGGATGGCGTCGTCGGTACTTCTGTCGATGTCGCTGAATGGATCGGCGCACCCGACAAGGCCGCCTGTGGCAACGGTGAGCAGGCAGACCGGGAGGGGGACGGCGAGAATGGACCGGGGGTTTCGCCCAATCGTTGTTTTCATTAGGTGACCGTTCGGACAACAAGACCCGGCAATGTCCCCCGAATCCCTAGGTCGGATTGCAGGTGAGGATCGCTCTACCTATCCTACTCCACCGCTGCAGGGAGGCCGGGCAGGCGAAGGGGTTCGGCCTTTCGTTTGGACGGTGTTCGGACGCCAATTGCAGGTCTGGTGTGCTCTGGGCACGCCATGGTGCGACGGGGTTCGGGCGATGGGGAGGGGGCAGGAGCCTCGACGCGATATGGCCTCCATTACCTTTGACGGACAGTCGTTCATCGTTGACGGTCGGCGTTTGTGGTTGGTCGGGGGGACCATCCAGTACGCAAGGCTGTGCCGCGACCAGTGGGCGGGGCGGATCCAAGCGGCGAAGCACGCGGGGCTGAATACCATCACCACGAGCGTGGTGTGGGCACGCCACGAAGGCCGCGCCGGCCAGTTCGATTTCACGGGCGACAACGACATCAGGCACTTTGTGCAGCTGATCCAGCAGGCGGGGATGCACTGCATCCTGCGCGTTGGGCCCTTTGTGGGCGGTGGCTTCGACTTCGGCGGGCTCCCGGCGTGGGTGCCGGCGCTGAAGGACGTGAAGCTCCGGACCGCCAACCAGCCGTTCCTTGAAGCGAGCAGCCGGTTCATCAACGCCGTGGCGAAGCAGGTCCGCGACCTGCAGGTCACGGTGCCGCAGTTCCCTGGCGATACGCACGGCGGACCGATCGTGCTGGTGCAGAGCGAGGCGGGGTGGACGTGCGGGCACGACGCCCTTGCCCACGGGTACCTCGGCGAGTTGAACCGGTACATCCATGAGAGCGGCTTTGAGGTGCCGATCGTCAACGCCAACAACCTGTGGGAAGGTGTCGAGGGAGAGGTTGACGGGTGGGTGGGGAACCGCGACCTGGCGGCGGTTGTGCGGCAGCTGTCGGCCGTGCGGCCGAACCAGCCGCGGATCGTCGTCGAGTACGACGTGAGCGAGACGCCGGTGTGGGGTGACGAGGAGCCCAAGGGGGTGAGCCCCGACCGGCTGCAGCGCGATCTGATGAGCGTGCTGGCGTGCGCGGGCCAGTTCAACGTGGAGCCGTTCGCGGGCGGAACAAACTTCGCGTTCAGCGGGGGGCGGCTGCCGGAGGGGACGTCGCGGTTTGTGGCGACCGACCCGGATGAGCACGCGCCGCTGAGCGCAGGCGGGGCGCGGGGCGAGCTTTATCGGCCGCTGCGGACGGTCGCGACGTTCGCGTCGCGGTTCGGACGGGTGCTGTCGCACCTTGACGCGCGGCGACCTGCGATCGCCCTGCACCCCGGCTCGGCGGGCGCGTCGGGGAAGCGCGGGCAGGCGGACGCGGCGTCGCACACCGTGATCCACGCGAGCGGCAGCCAGGGGAGCGTCGCGTTCATCTTCGCGGGCCGGAACATGGGCGACAGGCCGGTGGACCTGCTGCTGGGTGACGGCACGAGCCTGCCTGTGTGGCTGGGTGATCAGCCGACGGCGTGCTGCCTGGTCGACGTGCGGTTGCACGGCCGCTCGCAGCTGGACTACTGCAACCTTTCGGCGTTCGCTCAGGTGGGGCGCGTGTTTGTCGCCTACGGGCCGGCGGGGTCGCAGGCGCGGCTTTCGATCAACGGGTCTCCGCTGGAGCTGGAGGTGCCGTCGGGCGATTCGCCCTCGATCGTCGACCATGAGAACATCCTGTGCGTGATCTGCACGCCGGCGCACCTGGAGAAAATCCAGATCACCGATGACGCGGTGCTGGTGGGCGCAATTGATGTGGCCGGCGCCGGGAGCCCGGTCGTTGCGGGCGAAAAGGACGTCGTGCTGCGGCTGCTGGCCAGCGGCGAGGTGGTCAAGAGCCGCTTCGGCGACAAGCCCGTCGCGCTGCCTCCTCCTCCGCCGCCTCCGAAGGAAGACCCGAAGGCGAAGAAGGTCGCGCCGGCAAAGAAGGGGAAAAAGGGCGTCGAGCCGCCGCCCCCCCCACCGCCGCCCGCGCCTGCGCCTCGACCGCCGGTGGTGGTGCGAGGGATGGGCGTCAAGGCGCTCCGGAACCCGGAGCTGTCGCAGTGGACGAGCGCGAGCACCGACGACTACACGCAGGGGACGAGCGCGCGGTACGCGTCGATCGCAGGCCCTGCTGAGTTGAGCGGGCTTGGCGCGCCGTACGGATACGGGTGGTACCGGATCGCGCTGCGGTCGCCCGCGAACGGCAAAACCGAGGTCCTTGTGCCCGGCGGCGGGGACCGGCTGGCGTTCTTCATCGACGGAAAGCCGACGGGCGTGATGGGCCTGGGGGCCGGCGCCAAACCCGAGCTGGGGCTGACGCTCAAGCGCACCGAACAGGTCATCGTTGTGCTGGCGGAGAACATGGGGCGGTTCGCGGGCGGGGCCCACATGCTCGACCCCAAGGGCGTGGTTGACCACGTGTACGAGGTGAAGCCGGTGAAGCTTGCGCGGCCGACGCTGGAGCGGATCGAGAGCGAGGCCGGCGGCGGCATCAACGTGCTGAGCGTGCAGGCGCCGATCCACGGGGTTCACCAGGGGGACGTGACGGAGCCGCAGCGGGTAACGTTCCACGTGAGCAAGCGGCGGTCGCGGGTCGTCCTGCGGCTGAAGCCGGGCGCGTACCGCGGGCTGGTCGTGATCAACGACGTGCCGCTGCGGTACTTCGACAGCACCGGGCCGGGCTCCATCGTGATCGAGGCGGACAAGCTGGCCAAGTCCACCAACACCATCCAGCTGGCGGTGCTAGGCGCCGACCCGGCGCAGGCGGTAAAGGACCTCGCCGACGCGGTCGAGATGCTCGAGTGCGTGGAGAACATCACGCAGAACGGGCAGTGGAGCTTCGCCAAGTGGGAGCGTCCGCCGGAGAGCGCGTACCAGGCGCTGCGCGGGCACAGCCACGGCAAGGGGCCGGAGTGGTTCCGCTCGACGTTCAGCGGCGCAGCGGCGTCGGCGCCGCTCTACCTGGTGACGACGGGCCTCACCAAGGGGCAGCTATACGTCAACGGGCGGCACATCGGACGGTACTTCACGGCGACCGCGGACGGGCACGACGTGGGGCCGCAGACGGAGCTGCTGATCCCGCCAGCGACGCTGAAGGCGGACGGCCTGAATGAGGTGGTGCTCTTTGACGAGCACGGGCACCTGCCGAGCCGGGTAAAGCTCGTGTACAAGACGTGAGACACAAGACCTGATACGCGAGTAGAAGACAACGAACAGCCCGCCGTCAGGCGGGTTGTTTGTTTCACGTCTCACGTCAATTGGCGAGGTTGGCGTTGGGGTCGGCGCTGCCTACGCCGGCGCCGCCGGAGCTTCCGTTGATCGCGCCGCTGAGCGGGGCGCTGACGATGGCTCCGACGTGGTTGTTGGCCACGATGGAGTAGTTGACGCCGTTGTTGACGCAGCGGTTGGCGGTGATGGTGCAGTGCTGGTCGAGGCAGGCGATGCCGGTGCCGTTGCCGCGGGCGAAGGTGCCGGTGACGGTCGAATTGACCGCGACGCTGGCGGAGGGATCGTCGAGACGGACGCCGGCGCCGGAATTGATGGCGACGAAGCAATCGATAACGCGGTTGCGGGCGCCGGCGTGGATGCCGTCGCCGCCGCAGTTGGTCGCGGTGCAGCGCTCGATGCGGCAGAGGTTGCTCGCGGAGAAGCCGTCGCCGGTGCAGAGGGTGGCGGTGCAATCGAAGGCGACGCTCTCGTCGTGGAGGTCGAAGCCGACGGCTTGGTCACGGGCGCTGCACTCCTTGACGATCGACCCCTCGTAGAGCTGAAAGCCGGGGCCTTGGCCGCCGATGGCGGCGCACTTTGAGATCACCGCGTTGAACAGAACAGTGAAGGCCGCGGCGTCTCCGGTCTGTGAGGCGGTGCACGATTCGATGACGGCGCCCTCGCCGGCTGCGACTCCGCGAGCGCAGCCCGCGAGAGAGAGGTCCTTCACCCTGGCTCCCGCACCGTTCATGAGGGAGACGCCGGCGGCGCCCGTGCCGCTGATGACGCCGTTCCGCACGGAGATGCCCGAAACAGCGGCGGCCGTGTCGATGACTCCGCTTGCGCTGCCGGCGACGCCTGCGATGGCGAAGCCGCAAAGGTCAAGCGTGACGCCGGGAGAGGCGATGACGATGCCGCTCTTGCCGGCGGGGACGGAGACGTTGCCGGTGAGGTAGTAGGAGCCGGGGGCGGTGATGCGGTAGACGCTGACCGCGTCGCCGGGTGTGTTGACCGCGGAGACGGCCGTGCGCGGCTCGACGGCGTCGAGGGTCTTCATGGTGGCGTTGATCGCCCCGGCGGGCGGGTTGAGCGGGCCGCAGAGGGCGGGCGCAGTGAAGGCTGCGGCTGCAAAGGCGATGATGACGGGAGCGGTGCGCATCGGAAACCTCCCTTGGAAGAAGGGCGAATGGGCTCTTGTAGCTGGTCGGGCCGGGCGGCGTGCGGAGCCCGCCGTGTCATGCGACGTATGCTGATGGCGCGGCTAGCGGAGGTGCGACGTGAGCGAACAGAAGGCGTGGGACGCGATCGACGCGTACGTGTGCGAGAAGCTGGCGACGCATGACTCGGCGATGGAGGGTGCGCTGGCGGCGAGCGCAGCGGCGGGGTTGCCGGCGATCCAGGTGTCGGCGGCCCAGGGGAAGCTGCTGATGCTGGCGGCCCGCGCGGTGGGCGCGAAGCGGATCCTGGAGATAGGGACGCTGGGCGGGTACAGCACGATCTGGCTGGCGCGCGGGCTTGCTGACCGGCACCCCGATGGGCGGCTGCGCGAGGAGAAGGGGTTCGGGCGTCAGGGACGGGTGGTCTCGCTGGAGGCGAATCCCGACTACGCGGCGGTCGCGCGGGCGAATATTGAGCGTGCGGGCTTGAGCGAGGCGGTGGAGGTGCGCGTGGGCAACGCACTCGACACGCTGCCGCTGCTGGCGGGCGAGCCGGCGGTGCACCCGTTCGACCTGGTGTTCATCGACGCCGACAAGCCGAACTCGCCGGAGTACTTCGATTGGGCGCTGAAGATGTCGCGCCCCGGGACGCTGATCGTCACCGACAACGTGGTGCGCGACGGGGCGCTGGCCGACGCCTTGAGCACTGACCCCGCGGTGCTGGGGATGCGGCGCTTGGTGGAGGTGCTCGCGGCCGAACCGCGGGTGGAGGCGACGGTGCTGCAGACGGTCGGGGCCAAGGGCTACGACGGGTTCGCGGCGGCGGTGGTGCTCTGACAAGCGCCAGATAGGAGATCACCGAGCGCATCACCGCGGCTGGTACGTGAACTTCTGGCCGCCGACGCTGGCTTCGCCCATGAGGCCCGCTTCGTTCAGCGTAAACACGGCAACGTCGTTCTCATAGCGGGCGTTGGCGCCGGCCCCGGCACGCACTGCTACGGCGGTCGCCTGGGCATCAAAGGCCAGCGTGTTCGATTTGAATCGCTGGAGGGCCTCGGGGGTGCGGAACACGATGAACTCGGTGTACGCCTGGCCGCCGAGGGCCAGGCCGATGCTGGCCTGCGTCAGATCGCAGTAGCCTGTCATGACGCCGTGCTCATAGACCACGCCTTTGCCGTACGCGCCACCGGCGACGAACGCCGCCTTGCCCACGGTCGGGAACACGGCGTAGCTGTGCGCGTTGTCGAGCACAGCGCCGAGTGATGGATCGACCTGGCGCGCCCGGGCGACGGCAGCGGCGGCCTGCGCTTGGAGATCGGCGCGTTCGTCGGAGGTGCGAGGGGCGGTCGTGCAGGAGGCACCCATGCCGATGCAGAGCAGTGAGGCGGCAAGGCAGACGGCACGGAAGGCGGTGAGCACCATGGAGATCTCCCTTCAGACCATCGGGGATTGATCGGCACGCCTCGGCGTTCCCCAGGCGCCTGCCGTTGAGGAGCGAGCGTCACAAACGCTTCGTTAATGCTTGGCCAGCTTACCGCCCGGCAGGAAGGCGACGATTGCGCCAAGTACGGCCAAGCCGATGCCGCCCAGGATGTACCACGTGGTGCGGTCGGTGAACTTGCCGGTGAACGTGTCGCTGAGCTGATCGGCGATCGAGTCGGACGCGTTGACGCCGATGATCAGGAGCACGACGCCCAGCACAAGGAAAACGATGCCGAGGATTCGTTGCATTGACATAAAGCCTCCGTAGTCTGCGTGGCCCGGCCAGAGTGCCGCCGGGGCCACGCTGAGCCGGTGGAGGGGGGACCCTTTTGTCAGCGTGAAACGGGGGCGAGGAAGCGTGGAAACGGGCTTCAGCGGCCCGCAGGCCCGCCTACTCCTCATCAAAGCCGGCGGCAACCAGGGCCGCGAGCTTGGCGATGGCGGCCTCGGCGTCGTCGCCGTCGGCGATGATCTCAAGCTGGGTGCCCTGAGTGGCAGCCAGGAGCATCATCATCATGATGCTCTTGCCGTCGACCTCTTGGTCGTCGCGTTTGACGGTGACAGCGGAGGTGAACAAATTGGCGGCGTCGACGAAGACCATCGCCGGCCGGGCGTGGAGCCCCAGGCGGTTGACGATGGTCACGTTGGCGCGGCAGACGGGCATTGGAAGGAACGGGTGACGAGCGATGAGTCACGAGTAAGAGGGCGGTGAGCGCCGGTGACCTTACTCGTGACTCGTCACTCGTCGCTCTTACCTTGTCTCACACGTGCTGGGCGTCGATCTCTTCGAGGAGGGCTTTGACCTCGTCGGGGGTGCCGGCCTGCCGCAGGAGGCGGCGGAAGGTTTCCTGCGAGAGGACCTTGAAGATCGCCTCCATCGCCTGCAGGTGTTCCTCGGGTTTATCGTCCGGTGAAAGGAGGAGCACGACGCTGTAGACGGGCTGGAGGTCGATGCTGGCGAAGTCGAGCCCGCCAGGGGAAAGGCCGACGGCGGCGCAGACGCGTTTGACGCTCTTGTGCTTCGCGTGGGGCACGGCGATGCCGGCGCCAAAGCCGGTGGTGCTCTTGCGCTCGCGTTCGAGCAGGATGCTGATGAGCTCGTTGCGGGCCTCTGGGCGCGCCGAACCGGCGGCGACCAGGGCGTCGATGAGCTCGACGACCGCGGCGTCACGGTCCTTGGCGTTCAGGTTGGCGATGATCGCCCCGGAGGAGACGATCTCGGTGAGTTTCATCGCGGGTATCTCGCGGCTGGAAACGGAGGCGGTCCGGCGGTTGGAGACCGGCTCCACCCGGCGTCAGTGCTTGCCCTGCTTGAGCCTCTCCTTGAAGGAGACGATCTGGCGGTCGACCTTGGTGACAGCCTCGTCGATGGCGGTGTAAAGGTCCGCGTGGTCGGCCTTGCCGACGAAATCGTCGTGCTTTTCGACGTCGCAGACCACCTCGGCCAGGAAACCCTTGTTGTGGGGCTGCTGCTCGACGCGGACCGTGACCTGCTGCACGCCGTCGAAGTGCTTGGTAAGGCGCGCGCACTTCCCTTCCGTGTAGGTCTTGATGGGATCGGTGACATCCATGTGCTTGCCGACAACGTTGATGCGCATTGCTGGACCGACTTCCGTTCTGAGGGCACGCACGCCCGGGGTTGGCGAAAAGACCGAACACAATCCGGACAAGGCGCTGACCATGTCCGGAGGGGAGTGTATGGAGGGCGGAGGACTGAAGGGACAGCTCCCGCCGCGACCCAGGTGCCAGCATCCCAGGTCATGCGAGCGCAGCGGCCAGCGTGACGAACGTCGCCACTTCTACACCTGCTTTTGGCTCGGCGCCGATACTTGGCTCCAGCCATGCTTAAGCCAGGTCAAGTTGTCGCGTTGTGTGTGCTCGGCCTGCTCTGCCTCGGCGTGGTGATGGTGAACAGCTCGCTGATGGACGTAACCCGCAGCGTCACCGTCGAAAGCGTGTTGACAAGCCGCTCCACGATCTACGCCGGGCTGGCGGTGGCGGCGATGATCCTGACGGCGCGACTGCCGCTTCTTCGCCTTGCGCCGGGCGTCAGCGACCCCCGGCCTGAGGCGGTCGACGAACAGTGGGGCGGCTGGACGCTCAAGCCGCTGTGGATCGCGGCGGGGGTGATCATTTGCTGCCTGCTGCTGGTCTATATCCCCGGCTTCGGCCGGAACGTAAACGGCGCCAACCGGTGGCTGAGCGTGCCGATCCCCGGTGTGCGCGAGGTCTCCGTGCAGCCGTCGGAGATCGCCAAGTGGGGCATGATCGGTCTTGTCGCGTGGTACTGCTGGCGGATGGGCAGCACGCGCATCGGTAACTTGTGGAAGGGTGTGGCGCCAGGCCTTGGGGCGGTGGCGATCGTGTGCGCGGTGATCGTGAAGGAGGACCTGGGAACGGCCGTGCTCATCGTGCTGGTCGCGGCGACGATGTTCATGGCCGCGGGAGCGAAGATCTGGCACTTCGCATCGGCGATCCCGCTCGGCGCGGCGGCGTTTGCGGCGGCGGTGATCACCAGCCCGTACCGGCTGGAGCGGATCCGCTCGTTCCTGGACCCCTACCAGGACCCGCAGGGGAAAGGGTACCACATGATCCAGTCGATGCAGGCGGTCGCGAGCGGCGAGGGGCCGGGGCGCGGGCTTGGGAACGGGCTGAACAAGTTCGGCTACCTGCCTGAGACCGAGACGGACTTCATCTTCGCCAACATCTGCGAGGAGCTCGGCATCCCCGGGGCGCTGCTGGTGGCGGTGCTCTACGCGGGGATCGTGTGGGCGGGGATCTCGATCGTGAGCAGGCAGAAGCCGCTCATCCTCAAGCTCGTCGGGCTCGGCGTGATGACGACGGTGGGCCTGCAGGCGGTGATCAACATCGCGGTTGTGACGGGGATGGCCCCGACGAAGGGGATTGCGCTGCCGCTGCTCTCCTCGGGCGGCACGGGGTGGATCTTGACGGCCGCGTCGCTGGGGCTGCTGATCAACATGGACCGGAACGCGGAACGCCTCGGGACTGCATCGAGGTCAAGCTCGCGCGCGGCGGGCGAGACGTCCCGCGCACCCGTGGCGGATGAGTCGCCCGCGGATGAGCCGACGCCGGTGGCGGCATGAGCGGGGGCTGATGGGCGCGGTCACCTACATCTTCGCCGGGGGCGGCACCGGAGGGCACCTTTACCCGGGGCTGGCGATCGCCGAGCAGATCCGGCGGCTGTCGCCCGGGGCGCAGCTGCTGTTTCTCTGCTCCAACCGCGAGATCGACCGGAAGGTTCTGGAGCCGGAGGGTGTGGCGTTTGCGCCGCTGCCGGCGCAGCCGATCGGCGTGCGGCCGCGGGCGTTGTGGCGGTTTGTGAGCAACTGGCCGGCGTCGGTGCGGCTGACCCGTGCGGCGATTCGCGCGGCCCGCGGGGACGGGGGCGAGGTTCGAATGGTGGCGCTCGGCGGGTTTGTGGCGGCGCCGGCGGTGCAGGCGGCTCGCGTCGAGCGGGTGCGGGTGACGCTGGTGAACATCGACGCGGCCCCTGGCAAGGCCAACAAGTGGATCGCCCGGCGCACCGCGGCTCCGGCGTTCACCACCTACGCGAGCGCGTCACACCCGGCGTGGAGGTTGATCAACCCGATTGTCCGCTCCGCGGCGGCGGCGCCGCGCGACCGCGGCGAATGCCGGCGGCGGCTCGGCCTGAACGCGTCGCGCCCTGTGCTGATGGTGACGGGCGGCAGCCTGGGGGCGTCGTCGATCAACCGACTGATGACGGGCCTGGCCGAGCGGAGCGCGGAGGCGTTCAACCGGAGCGGGTGGCAGGTCATCCACCAGTGCGGCAAGGACGAAGCCCCGGCGCTTGAGGTCGCCTACCGGAGCGCGGGGATCAAGGCCGTCGTGACGGAGTTCACGCGCGAGATGGGTGTATGGTGGGGTGCGTCGGATCTGGCGGTCGCCCGAGCGGGAGCGGGGTCGGTTGCCGAGGCGTGGTGCAACCGCGTGCCGTGCGTGTTCCTCCCTTACCCGTACCACTCCGACGATCACCAGCGGCTCAACGCCGGCCCGCTCGTTGAAAAGGGCGCCGCGGTCGTGTGTGTGGACCGGGTCGATCCGGGGGCGAACCTGGAAGAGGCGGGCCGCGTGATCGAGCGGCTGCTCCGGGAGCCTGAGGCCCTCGCCCCGATGGCGGTGGCAGCGGCCGGCCTCCCTGCGGCGGATGGGGCGGGGTCTGTAGCCGCGTTTTTGGTTCAGAATGCGGGTTAAGTCCGGTAATACCCCACCGGCCTCCAAACTGCGCGGTAGACTTTGCGCGTAGGTCGTTCGACCGGTAACGTCCGTTCAGGAGGGCCCTTGGGATGAGTGCGCGCGGCGGGGCCGACAGCGCGGCGGCGTCACGAACCGGCAAGCCGGCGGTGGTATGGGTGCCGCGTGAAGGGGGGACGGCTGCACACGAGCAGGCTCTTCTGGCGAGCCTCGCGCGCAGCGGCAGCGAGTCGCTGGTGGTGACAAGCGACCTGTGGGCGATGGCGCACGCGTGCGTGCTGGGGCCGGGGACGTTGCTGGTGCTGTGCGAGCCGGCGAAGCTGCGCGGCGCAGCGCAGGTGGCGCTGGCGCTTCGGAAGTATGGGCCGGGCGTGGTGGTCTTCGCGTACGAACCGGGGAGCGCGCAGCTGCTGCGGCAGGTGACGGACCAGGACCTTGTGGACTGGGGCGCCCCGGGGAAGCCTGAGCCGGCCCGGCCCGCGCCGACGCGAGCGGTGGGGAAGCCGTTCCTGCGGTTGACCGGCGATGAAGGCGCCCGGCCGATCGGACCCAGCCTGCCTATCACTGAGCACGCGGCGGGAGCGGAGAACACGGCGGATGTGTTGAGCGCCGACGAGCTGGCGATGCTGCTGGGTCGGAACGGGTCGAAGGGAGTCGACGGGGCGGGGACGGGCGGGAGCGCCAAGGGAGATCAGCGTTGAGTCAGGTGCAGGAGGCGTCGTTGCGGGTGATTCTGGCGGGTCGGACGGGGCTGGACGCGACGCTGCGCCGCGACCCGTCGATCGAGCTGCTGCGCGTCAAGACGCCGGTGGAGCTGATCGGCGAATTGAGCCAGCCGATCGACCTGCAGTCGCCGTCGGACGCGGTGGTCATCATCGGCCCGGAGGTCGAGTCGCAGGTCGATGCGCCCGACATGGTCGGGGCGCTGCGGATGATCTGTCCGCGGGTGCGCGTGATCGTGAGCACCCCGACAGCGCCGAGCCAGCAGGGGTTCGACGGAGTGATCAGGCCCGAGGCGACGGCGGAGATGCTGCGCGACCTGCTGCGGCGCATGCCGGCGCCGGCGCCCATGAACGGGAGCAACGGGGTGCGCGGGCGCGCGGCGGCGGCGGTGAAGTCCGTACCGCAGGGGTTCATCGTGAGCAGCGCGATGCCGCCCGGCGCGCCGATGAGGCCGACACCCGCGCCGGTCGCTGCCCCGATTGCTCAGCCTCCAGTCGTCGCGCCGCTGGTCGCTCCCACC
>DASPMT010000408.1:0-3290 GCA_035626935.1 Phycisphaerales bacterium
CGCCGCGAAGATCGCAAAGCCGGCGCTGGTCTGCGGCGTCGAGTTGGGGTAGTTGGCGTTGGAAAGAGGGTTGGAGAAGACCAGCGACGAGATCTGCTTGCCCGCGTGGTTTCCGAAGCCGTCGGCCGCGAGCTCGGCGACGCTGGTCACCGCTTCAACAAGGTTGAGGTTGTTTGTAGAGATCGTGGCAAAGTCGGTGCCGTCGGTGGCGGCGTATACGCCGAGCTGACGCTGGTGCACCAGGCCCGAGTTGGCCCCCGGCGCCGGGACAACCTGGCTGTTGAACCAGTCGGGAGCGCGCAGGTTCACGGTCACCGACGAGCTGTCGGTGAAGTTGAGGGTGGTGTCGAACGTGCCACCCGAGTCGGTGATGTGGTAGATGATGCCCAGCCGGGAGTTGGCAGTGAGCGTGTAGCCGGCCGACGAAAGGTCGGTCGTCTGCGGGCCGGTCTGGTCGCTGTCAGGCTGCCACGCGGGCTGGGTGGCGTTGTTGCCGCCGCTGCCGTAGACGCGGGCCTGGTTGGCGACGAGGTTGCGGTCGCCCAGGTGGACGATGTCCAGCTCGCCCGCCTCGGTCACCAGCGAGAACGGCATGCCGTCGACGTCGATCAGCGGCGTCGCGTCGATGCTGTCGACCTCGCCGCTCTCCATGATGATGCCGCGGTCGGCGATCGAGCGGTAGCCGTTGGGGTTGTTGACGTTGTCGGGGCCCTGCTCGACGAAGCCGTGGACGATGCCGTTGAAGTTGTAGTTGAGCGCAACGGGCTGGTAGGCGGGGACGGGGTCGTCGAACGACAGGGTGAAGTTGCCGTTGGCGTTGTTGTTGCCCGCGACGCGGATCTTGTAGACGTGACCGGGGATGCCGGTCCACTGCACCAGGCCGCCGGTGCCGCAGGCGTTGTCGCTGCAGCCGACGAGCGTGCCGCTGCAGCCGTCGAAGACCGACAGCGTCGTGTCGATGGCCGAGCCGCAGGTCCGCACCTGCAGCACGTTGTTGGTTGTCGCGGTATAGGTGTACCACACGCCCGCGTCGTCGGAGGAGCCGCACTGGCTGGGCGCGCTGCTGGGTGCGCGGTTGTTGTTGCCGGTGATCGTGCCGGGCGTGAGCGGGATGGCCGTCTCGCACGTGCCGTTGACGGCCGGCGAGGAGTCGGTGCGGACCGTTGCCGCGAAGATCGCGTAGTTGCGGTTGCCCGGCGGCACCACCGTCGGGTACTGGAACGTGATCGAGGTGAGGTGCTTGCCGTTGTAGTCACCCAGGCCCGCCAGCAGCAGCTTGCGGACGTCGATGACCGCCTCCCAGACATTGAGGGCCTGGCCGGCGTCGCCGGAGATCGCGCCGATATCGGTGTTGTTGGCGCCGCGGTAGACCCCCAGCTGCGTCTGCGAGCTGATGCCCGAGTTGGCCGCCGGCGCGAGGGCCGGGCGGCTGCCGAACCAGTCGCGGCCGCTGACGGTGACGGTCACCGGATCGGCGTCGTTGAAGTTCAGCGTGACGGTAAAGGTGCTGCTGGCGGTGTTGCCGCCGACGTTGCTGATGTGGTAGAGCACGCCCACTTCGGCGTAGGCGTCGAGCGCGATCGGCGCGGCGAGGGTCGTGGTCTGCGGGCCGCGCAGGTCGTCGTTGGGCAGCCAATCGGGCATGACGCCGCGGTTGTCGCCGTCGGGAGCGAGGTCCCACGCGGCGTTGAGGTTGCGGTTGCCGAGCATCACGATGTCGAGCTGGAACGCGTCGCGCTCGATCTCGTAGGTGATGCCGGTGGCGCCGACGATCGGGTTGAAGCCGAAGGCCGTCGTCGTCGGCGAGCTGACGCCGTCGATGGCGAGCCCGCGGTCGGCGATGGCGCGGAAGCCGCTGGGGGCAAGGCTGTCGGGGATGTTCGACTCACCCGGATGGACCATCCCGTTGAAGTTGTAGTTGAGGGCCACCTGCGTGTCGGTGGCGAAGGCGGAGCCGGCGAGCACGGCCAGCGTGAGCGTTGAGACGGTGATACGGCGCATCGGAAATGACCTCCCTGTAAAAAATGACGCGGTAATCCAGAACGGGTCCGCAGGAGGAGAGAGTGTACAGGAAAACCGTCACAGTGCACGCCGTGCGCCCGTTGCCCAACTTTCCAGCGCGTTCAACTCCCTTAGGGAATGCCGACGCCCGACTGCCTCAATCGGGGGATGCACCCGCTTATCGAGATGACAAAGACGCAGCAGCGCGCGCTGAGGTTTGTCTCTGAGCGGCGGATCGACCGGCGCACGCTCCATCGCCAGGACCGCGAACACACACTCGTGCACGCGGACGAGCGCTCGAGCGACTCAACGCCGAGGGCGAACTCTCGCTGGGCGAGGGCTCGCTTTCGGGCCAGGGCGCGCGAACGCAGCCGCTCTAAATGGTGCGCCAGCGTGTACTCGGGGCCGTAGATGATGCAGAGGTACTCCACGCCGCGGACCCTGACAGCGGGCTGCAGAAGAAGCGGCGTGCCCAGAGTGCGGGAGGGGACGTGGGGGCTTCCGAACTGGCTCGGCGCGCCCGGTGCGTGCTTGTGCCGGGCTTCTTCGTGCTGCTGAGTCTGGGGGCAGGGTACTCAGCAGCCGGCAAAGAACTGATCGATGAACACGACGAAGTCGTTGTTGTCGAAGCTCCCGTCTGAGGCGTCGACGCCGCCAGGACTCCCAACGTCGGCGAGCGGGTTGCTGGTGAAGAAGTAATTGATGAACACGATGAAGTCGTTGTTGTCCAGAACGCCGTCAGAACCGGGCTCGCCGCCCTGACGGCCCAGGTCCGCCAGGCACACGGGTATCGAGTCCGGTTTCATCACAAACACGCTCTGACCCTCGAACTGGCCGTTGATGGAGCCGTGGCCGACAACGGTGCTGAGCGCATCAGCAAAGAGGGGCCTTCTGAGGGCGCTCCAGCCCTGAGCAGCCAAGCCGCCGCTGACCAGGTTGCCCAAGTCCGTCAGGCCGAGGTCCGGGCGGTAGATGAACGCCCGCTGCTCGCCATCTCCCGCCCCGCCGGGATAGTACGTGTAGCTGCCGAGCACGAAGCCGTCGTCGGTGAGGATGGTCGGCTCGGAGAACGCGTGGCCGTCGCTGGTGCGGACACTGGCAACGATCGCCGAGGTGAGGCCGGTGGCCGGATCAAAGTACCAAGTGTCCTGGCCGTTCTGTGTGCTCACGCCTGTGATGCGGTGCGAGATACCCACAACCCGACCCGCAGCGCTCTGCTTGCGCGATTCGCTGGACTGGTACCCCTCCCCTCCGCCGCTGCCGGTGTAGACCCCGCCGGTAAGGCCGAT
>DASPMT010000409.1:0-4640 GCA_035626935.1 Phycisphaerales bacterium
GAAGTCCATGAACCACGCAAAGCCCGCGAACGTCGCGAGCGCCACCGAGCACGGGCGCGACGTGAACCACCCCACAAGCGCCAGCGGCAGCAGGTAAAACACCGCCAGTGAGATGTACGGCCCGCTCATCACGTCCGCCACGCCCAGCAGCCCCACGGATGCGAACCCCACCGCCAGGTGCGTCAGACGCGACCACCGCGCGGCCGCGGAGAGCGCGGCTTGGAGCAGATCGCTGCGGATAGGCACCCGTTGACGGGTGTCCGATACGGACATGCCGCACATATCGGGCGTCGAGCCGGCCGTGTTCAGGGCTGCGCCGCGGGGCCCGTCGGCGCGGCGGGAGGGGGGTTTTTATCGGCCTGTGTTGCGGGCTTCGTGCCGGCCACGGGCGTGATGCGGACGCGCACCGCCGTATCCGCCGGCGGGATGCCGGGGTTGTTCGCGATGTAGCGCGGTCGGTCGAGCCCGCTGTCGGGTGAGACGACGCTCGTGTTTCCGATCGTCTCGCTGCCGAAGGTGCACAAACCGATGAGCGTGCCCAGCTCGTCGGCGTTGTAGACGTTCACCCGTTCGCGCGCCTCGTTGCGTTTCTGTCCCACCTTCGACCCGCCGAAGACCAGCGAGATCGGCCCACCGTCCGCCTCGTCCACCACCCATGTGCGGGCATCGTCGACGCGCTCGGCGCCCCCCTTCGCATAGACGAATGCAACCGACACCGCCGGACCGGTCGGTGGCACCCGCTTGATCACTACGTCCGTGCCTTCGCCGAAATCAATCCGTCCGGGGGTTCCCGGCTCCAGGCCCACCATGAGCAGGGCCGCGTGCACGTGCGCTCCTGTCGCCTTCGAAACGACCAGTGACTCGTGCTCCTTGTCCCGCAGCGGCAGGCAGACGAGCAGCTCCAACTCGGTCCGCGGCGTGTCGGGGTTGTGAAAGTCCCAGGCGACCGTGCCGTCAAACTCGACCGCCCGCTGTGAGCGGTTGATCCGCACGTGCGGCAGCACGGCCACCCATTTGTCTTCGGGGATGGTTGCGGCGGCGGACGGCGAGGAATCCGTCGCGCCGGGCTGACCGGGCATGCACACGGCCGTCGGCCAGCCCGGCGGGGGCCACGTTGCCGGCAGCTTTCCGCCAAGGGTCGATGCGCCGTTGTCGGCGGGCTGCAGCATCAGCGCAACGGCGACGAGCAGTGGGATCATTGCGCAAGGTCCTCCACCAACCGTACGAAGGCGTCGCCGCGGTGCTCGTAGTTGGTGTACTGGTCCCACGAGGCGCACGCCGGCGAGAGCAGCACGACGTCGCCGGGCTTCGCGCGGGCCGATGCCTCCGCGACGGCCTTCTCGAGCGTGCCGCACGCGACAGCCTTGCCGCCCGCTTTGGCGGTGATGGCCGGTCCGGTCTTGCCGATCGTGTAGAGGCCCGCCAGCGTCGGCGCGAGCGCCGCGATTGGAGCAAGGTCGCTCCCCTTGTCGTAACCGCCAGCGATCAGGTGGATCCTGCCCGCGCCGTACGCCGGGTCCTCGGCGAACGTGCCTACCGCCAGCAGGGCCGCCTCCGGCGTGGTGCACTTTGAGTCGTTGTAATACCGCACGCCGTTGTGCTCGCCCACGACCGCCAGCCGGTGAGGCAGGCCCGGGAACGTAGAGAGCGCATCGGCGAGCTCGGCGTCGAGTGCGTCGTGGGGGGCGTCTTTGTCCAGCGAAGGGCCCGGCACCGGCCCGCCGTCGGTGAGCAGCGCAAGCTCGGCCGCAGCCATGGCCAGGCGCGCGTTGGCGGCGTTGTGCTTGCCCGGCACGCGGAGCTTCAGCGACCAAGGCGCGTCGGCGCCTTTGGCGCTGCGGGGCTGCGTCGGCACGCAGCGGCCCTCGGTCCACGGGCTGCTGGCGGCGCGCACGATCTCGTGGAACCGCTCGCCCTGGGCCGCCGCGGCCGAGTAGAGGGCAAAGTCGAGTCCGGCGCCACGGTGGCCCGCCCAGATGTTCAGCTTGCTGTCGGTGTAGTGCTCCATCGACCCGTGCCAGTCGAGGTGGTTGGCGGTGATGTTGGTGATCACGCCGATCGACGGCGACCAGGTCTGCGCGTCGCGGTACCCCACGCCCGCCCCCAACCAGTGCAGCATGAAGCTCGAAAGCTCCAGCACGACCCAGTCGTTGCGCCCGATCTCCGGCAGGCGCTCCAGCAGCGAGACGCCGATGTTCCCGCCGAGCCACGCCTTGCGTCCCATCGCGGTGAGGAGGTGGTGGATCATCGCCGACGTCGTGCTCTTTCCCGCCGACCCGGTGACGCCGATGGTGCGGTCCCGGTTGGGGAGCCGCTCCACCAGCATCCGGATCTCGGTGGTCACCGGTACGCCGGCGTTCTGGGCCGCCTGAAGGAACGGGTTGTCCCACGGGTGCGGAACGGCGGGGTTGGCGACGACCAAGTCGGCCTTGGTGAAGTCCTCTTCGCGGTGCTCGCCCAGGCGGGTGGTGACGCGCCCCTCTTTGATCAGCGGCTGAACCTCGGCGAGCGAATCGGCGAGTTTCTCGGCCGGCGAGAGGTCGGTGACCAGCACCTGCGCGCCCTGCGAAGCGAGGTAGCGCGTCGCGCCGAGCCCGCCGCCGAACCGTCCGAGACCCATGACCGTGACGCGCTTGCCGCTGAGGGGGTGAGGAGGAACGCTCATCGCGCCCATGGTATCGCCCGCGGTGGCGCCGACAGGCGATGAAACGTCCCTCACGCGGCACGCCGGATTACGGCGCGGAGACGTCCTCGCGCCCCTCGAGGATCAGACGCGCCAGCAGCGCGGCCAGTCGTTGCGCCTCGGGTCCCGGCACACCGCCGCCGACGGCCCTCCCGTCCAGGTGCGTCACCGCCGTCACGCTCGAGGTCGTGCCCAGCAGCATCACTTCACGGGCTGAGGCCACCTCGGCGTCGGAGACCGGCCGCTCGACGATCCCCGCCCCCGCGTCGATCAGGATCTCGCGGGTAATCCCCGGCAGCACGGCGCGGCCGGCGTCGCTCTCCAGCGCGGGCGTCGCCAACTCGCCCTTGTCTGTCACGATCAGGACGTTGGTCAGTGCGCCCTCGCTCAGGACGCGGCCGGCCGGCGTCTGCCGGAAGAGCACGGCCTCTTCACCGCCGCGCTCCGCCGCCGCCAGCGACGCCAGCACGTTCCCCAGCAGCGCAACCGATTTGATGTCGCACCGCCGCCACCGCTCGTCGGTGAGCGTCACGCACTTCTTTGTCAACGGCCGCGGGTCCGCCGAGTCGCGCGCGGGGCCGGGCGTGGGGCGCACGAAGGCGAAGACGGTCGGTCGCAGGCCCGTCGGCGGAAGGTGAGAGCGGGCCGGTTGCGAGCGCAGGTCGGGCGTCCCCCGCGTCACCTGGAAGTAGATGAGCGCGTTCTCCGGGTCGACATCCGAGCGGCGAACCAGCTCAGCGCACACGTCGGCCAGCCCCGCCGCGTCCCAATCGATGCGGAGCTCCCCGAGGCTGCGCCGCAGGCGACGCACGTGCCGGTTCATCCCGATGAACCGCGGCGATGGCTTGGTGGTCAGCGAGGGCCCGGTCCGCACCGCTTCGTACACCCCGTCGGCGAACAGGAACCCGCGGTCGAACGGGGAGATACGCGCCTGGTCGGCGGGAAGGAATTCGCCGTTGAGGTAAGCGAGCACCGCGAAGACTAGGCACTCGTCATCGCGCACCAAAGCAGGCGAAAGACCGCAGCCCGCAGCGGACCTTCTGACTCGACGAGCGGCGACCGCCTGTCACGCAAACTGCACGGGCTTGCGCGTGCCCATCATCTCGACGAACGCGTCGAAGAGGTACGCGCTGTCGTGGGGTCCCGGGGCCGCTTCGGGGTGGAACTGCACGCAGAAGACCGGCTTGTCCTTCAGCCGGAAGCCGGCGAGCGTGCCGTCGTTAAGGTGCACGTGCGTCGGCTCGCCGCCGACCGATTCCAGGCTCGCCGGGTCGACGGCGAAGCCGTGGTTCTGGCTGGTGATCTCCACCTTGCCGCTCATCAGGTTCTTGACCGGCTGGTTCGCGCCGCGGTGGCCGAAGGGCAGCTTGTAGGTCTTGGCGCCGACCGCCAATCCAAGCAGCTGGTGGCCGAGGCAGATGCCGAACGTCGGCGGCACTTTCGACGCGTCCATCGCCACCACCTGCTTGAGCGTCGCAATGGTTGCGTCGACGGCCGCGGGGTCGCCCGGGCCGTTGCTGATGAACAGGCCGTCCGCCTCGCCGCGCTCGAACATCCGCGTGATCTCCGACGCGGGCGTGGTGTGCGGGATGAGCTTCACTTCGCACCCGCGATCGGCGAGGTTGCGCAGGATGTTCGCCTTGGCGCCGCAGTCCAGAGCGAGCACTTTGAACCTCCGCCCGCCCGGCGCCTCCCCCGCGTGGGGCGACCACTCCCCCAACGTCTCGCTCCAGCTCTGCCCGCTGCTGCAACCCACCGCGGGGACCAGGTTCTGTCCGGCCATACAGGGCGCGCGCCGGGCCATCTCGACCAGCGCCGAGTCGCTCAGCTCGGCGCGGGTCTTGTCGGTGATGACGCCCGTCATCACCCCCTTCTCGCGCAGGCGGCGCGTGAGGGCCCGGGTATCGATGTCGGCGAGCCCCAGCGCCCCCGCTTTCTCCAAGTACGTCGAGAGGTC